>CADBNX010000075.1 GCA_902796115.1 uncultured Eubacteriales bacterium | reverse complement strand
TATTCCGGCAGAAACATTATATCATATCCGGGCGCCGCGGCAAGACGAAAGATAACTGCTTTTCTCTTTGCGGATTCTGTGGTATAATCTGCTTCGCCAAAGAGCGCATCCCCCTTTCGGGATTCAGGAAAGGAGCAGGCATGGAACCGCTTGAAAGAGCCAGACAGCTCGCCGACGACATCAGAAACTCGGCGGAGTACAGGACATACAAAGAGTATAAGGACGAGATCGACGCAAACGAAAGCATCAAAGCCTTACTGAAGGAATTCTCCAGAATGCAGATGCAGATCCAGCTGACCGCGGCCTCCGGCCGGCAGCCGGACGCGGAGGACATGCAGCGCTTCACCCAGCTTTCCTCCCTGCTGTATGCCGATCCGCGCACATCCGGATACCTTCTTGCTCAGATCCGGCTGCAGAAAACCGTCTCGGATATCCTGCAGCTGATCACGGAAGCAGCCGAGATGAATCTCGAACTGCCGGGCTTATCGGAGTAAACCGTGAAGGGCTACAGAAAAAGAAAATACGAGCTGGAGGATGACCTTGCCGCCGCGATGTCGGATATGCCGCCGCGGCTGAAATGGTACACCCTGATCTGGCGCGTTCTGCGGCCGTTCATGATCGCGCTGTGCGTTCTCGTATCCGTCACGGGGATCGTCTACACTGTCTGGAAACATGTGGACAGCGCCTTTTTCGCGCCGGTTGACCCGAGCGACGATACGCAGATCGCTTTTTCCATCGAAAGCGGCACCAGTCTCAGCCGGGTCGCCTCAGGCCTGGAAGAAGCCGGACTGATTCATTCCTCCGCCGTATTCAAATACTACGCTGACTTTCTGGGGTATGGCCAGAAGATCAAGGCGGGCAGCTACACCCTTTCCAAAGCCATGAGCCTGAGCCGCATCGCGGATCGGCTTACGACCGGCGACGGCAACCCGATCGTAAGGAATATCACCGTGATTCCCGGATGGACTGTCACCGATATCGCATCCTATCTGACCCGCATCGATCCGAAATTCAACCGGGAAACCTTCCTCGCGCTCTGCAGAACCGGCACGGATTTTTCCGCCTATTACTACATCAGCGACATTCTTTCCGCCAATCCGGCGTCCCGTCTCTGGGTCCTGGAGGGGTATCTGATGCCCGACACCTATGAGGTATATACCAATGCAACGCCGGAAGAGATCATCCGCAAGCTGGTTTCCCAGACCGAGACCGTTTTCCCGGAAGAGTACCACGACCGCGCGGACATGCTCGGAATGACCATGGATCAGGTGCTGACGCTTGCGTCGCTGATCGAAAAAGAAGCGAAGACCGCGGATTTCACAAAGGTATCCTCGGTTTTCCACAACCGTCTCAGGGCAGGCATGGCGCTTGGAAGCGACGCGTCCGTAAAATATGTTTCCGGCCTCAAAAAAATGAGCCTTTCCGGCAGTGATCTTGCGATTTCGTCTCCCTACAACACCTACCTTTTCACCGGTCTTCCCCCGGGGCCGATCTGTTCTCCTTCCAGGGACGCGATTCAGGCGGCGCTGTATCCGGATCAAACCTTTCTGGATGAGAATTACCTGTATTTCTGTTCCAAGGATCCGGCTTCTGGTGAATTGTACTTCAGCAAAACCTATGAGGAACATCAGAACGCGGTCAGCATCTATTCCCCGCTCTGGCAGGCATACGACCGCGAACACAGTTCCGGGGACTGATTCAATGCCGGGCAGCATGTCTGCGGGAAAGGAATGTCAAACGTGATATGAAAAAAAACGATACCTATTCCTTGATTCTGTGCGCTGTTTTTGCCGCCCTGACAGCCGTGCTGTCCTGGATTTCCGTCCCGATCGGACCGGTCCCGATCAATCTGGCCCTGCTCGCCGTGCTGCTGTGCGGCGCTGTTCTCGGTCCCGTCCGCGCGCTGATTTCGGTGACGGTCTATATCCTGCTCGGCGCGGTCGGCGTTCCGGTATTCGCCGGCTTCAAGGCAGGGATCGGCGCGCTTCTCGGCCCGACGGGCGGGTATATCATCGGATACCTGGCGGCGGCCTTCCTTGCTTCGCTCCGCCTGCCAGGCAAAACAGCCCATCCGGTGCTTTTCCGCTGTCTGTTCATGCTGCTCGGCGTTCTGAGCTGTTATCTGATCGGCACGCTGTGGTTCATGCATCTGTCCGGCTATGACGCCGGAAAAGCGCTGTCGTTATGCGTTCTCCCCTTTATCCCGGGCGACGCGGTGAAAATTGCCGCCGCATCCCTGCTCACCGGCCGGCTGCAAAAAATCATCCGGAGGAAACAATCATGAAATACGCTGAAGGACTGACTCTGAAAACGGGAAACTGCGATTTTACCGGCCGCTGGAAGCTGTCCGACATCATGATCCAGTTTCAGGAACTTGCCGGGGCGCACTGTGATCGTGCCGGATGCGGAAGACGTGATATGCTGGAAAAGTACAGCGTAGTGTGGATCCTGACCCGCAGTGAAATCCGCATGGCACGCTATCCGCTTTTGGGAGAGCGCGTACGTATCGAAACCTTCACGCATCCGAATCGGAAAGTCTTTTTTCCCCGCAGCTACCGTATCCTGGATGAAGCGGGAAACGAGCTCGGCTCTTCTCTCACCTACTGGGTGCTTTGTGATATCCACACGCGCAAAATCACTTATCTGCCTCAGATCGCATCCCTGTTTCCGGATTCGGGAATCCCGAGCCCGATCACCCGTTTCATGGATATCCCGGATACCGTCGGGGAGAAGGCCGTGCTTTCACGGCAGCCCCTGTACACGGATCTGGATGTGAACCGGCACGTCAACAATACCCGATACGCAGACTGGCTCTCGGACATGCTGGGCCCCGAATTGCTTGAAAGACAGGAAATCGGGGATTTCATGATCGATTATCATCACGAGGTCCGCCCCGGACAGCAGCTTGAGCTTTCCCTCTGGCGGGACGGAGAGCGCTTCACCATGGCCGGCCGCTGCGGGGACGTACTGCACTTCAATATCGGAGGGACCCTTTCTCCCTCCCCGCAGCACGCGATGCTGTAATTCCTTTGTTCTTCGGAGGCACCATGCGTTATCCTGCTTTTCTGCCGGAACACGGCACCATCGGTTTTGTCGCTCCTTCCTTCGGCTGCGCCACGGAGCCTTACCGCAGCGCGTTCGATCACGCGCTGCAGCGTTTCGGCGAAATGGGCTACCGTACGCTACTCGGACCGAACTGCTATCGCTCCGACGGCTGCGGCATCAGCACTTCCCCGGAAAAATGCGGCGAGGAACTGAACCTGAGCTATGCTTCTTCCGACAGCGACGTGCTGATTTCCTGCGGCGGCGGCGAACTGATGTGCGAAACGGTTCCGTACATCGATTTTTCACGGATTGCCGGATCCAGGCCGAAATGGTACATGGGTTTTTCCGACAACACGAATTTCACGTTTCTCTCCGCGACGCTTTCGGATACCGCCGCGATCTACGGCCCCTGCGCATCTGCCTTCGGCATGGAGCCCTGGCACGAATCCGTCGCGGACGCGTTTGATCTGCTGTGCGGAAAACGCAGATCCGTTCACGGGTACACGCACTGGCAGCTGGAGAGCCGCAAGGACGAAAACAATCCCCTCGCGCCCTATGTTCCGCTTGAAAAAACCCGTTTCCGTCGTTTTGACGCAAACGGGAACAAGGCCGACAGGGTGCGTCTCAGGGGCCGCCTGCTCGGCGGCTGCATGGACTGCCTGTCCGTGCTCGCGGGAACGGAATTCGACCGCGTGCGCGCTTTCAACAGCCGCTACCGGGCAGACGGGATTCTCTGGTTCCTCGAAGCCTGTGATCTGAACGTGTTCTCCATGCGCAGGGTCCTCTGGCAGATGGCGCACGCGGGCTGGTTCGAAGCCGCGTCCGGTTTTCTGATCGGCCGGCCCATGCATTTCGGGGAAGAAATCATGGGCCTTGACCAGTACGAAGCGGTCCTGGAGGTGCTGCGTCCCTTCCGCGTTCCCATCCTGCTGGACCTGGATATCGGGCATCTGCCTCCGATGATGCCCGTTATCACCGGGGCGCTGGCAGATTGCCTGTGCCGGGGAAACCGGATCGAAATCCGGTACCCCGAATTATGATTCCCAATCGAACGGCTCCGGAAGGCCGGAAATGATCTGCACCCAGTTCAGCATTTTTTCCGCGTCATAGTGCGGGAACCCGCTGATATAGTGATTTCCGTATGTTTTTCCTTCCGTCTCCCAGGTGAGCAGGTACAGCTTCTGTTCTCCCGCCGTTTCCCGGATGCTGCCGAGGCGCACGTTCCGATTGGCAGGCGAGAGCGTTTCCCCTTCCAGCAGGGTTTTCCCGTTCTCTCCGTCCTTCACCTGCCAACGCACCCGGAAATCCTCGCGGCTGTCGTTTCCCAGGATCACATCATGGCTCCAGTCCCGCAGTTCATCCATCATGACTGCGGTTTTTTGCTGCACCCGGCGGATATAATAATACGCCAGCTTTTTGCGGTAATAATAATCCACCACCGCGTCGCTGATCTGCGGCCATCCGTCGATCATATTCCACCAGATGATGCCGGTGCGCCGCCATTTTTTGATCCTTGTCCGCTCAATAAAGAATTTCTTGGCCTCCGCCTGCGAAATCTGGGACAGTTTGGCAAAGGTTTCCACGTCCTGCGGCACGGTTCCGAACAGGATGCGCACCTGATCCTCCATCAGCGTGATCCGGTTGTAGCCGCGCCGGCCGAAGGGAATATAATCCGTGTTGTGCGTATCCCACACGTCGCTGCCCTTCCAGTGATTCAGATCCTCCGCCGGTATGAATTCCCGCAGCGACAGCGGGGAGGGGCAGCCGTGATATCCGCATTCGCTGATGAAATGCGCGGTGCTGTGCTTGTAAAAATCGTCCTTGAAATACGCTCTCGCGCCCCAGTTATGCTGCTCGGGCACCTCATAGCGCTCCATATGCTCCGGAATAAAGGGCGAGGAGGGAAGGTAATACCGGTACGGATCATGCATCCGGACCGCCCGCGGCAGCACTTCCCGCGTCAGCGCGTTGTAGCGGTTCTGCTCCGACGCGAATCCCTGCGCCACCAGTCCTTCGTCCACTTCGTTGTCCCCCGCCCACAGCAGGATGGAAGGATGATTGCGCAGCTTTTTGATCACCTGCTCCGCTTCATGCTCGATTTCCGCGCAGAAATCCGCGCTTTGGGAATAGCTCGCGCAGGCCATCGCAAAATCCTGCCATACCAGCATGCCCCGCTCGTCGCAAAGTGAAAAGAACGCATGGTCTTCGTATACGTTTCCGCCCCAGCAGCGGATGATATTGCACTGCGCGTCCTCCAGAAGATCGTGCGCGGCCTTCAGTCTGGAGGCGTCCCGGCTGTGAAACGCGTCCAGAGGCACCCAGTTGCTCCCCTTGCAGAGGATCGGACAGCCGTTCACGATCACCCTGAACTCGCCGCGGTCTCCGGGTTCCAGGCGGTGCTCGATCTCCGCGCGGCGGATCCCGATCCTCTCCTCCCGCGTGTCCAGTACCCTGCCGTCTTTGACAAGGCTCAGGGTCACGGTATACAGGTTTTGTTCCCCGTACCCTTTCGGCCACCATAATTTGGCGCCCGGAACCGCAATGTCCATTCTTCCGTCCGTGAAGCCTGAAACCTTCTCCGCGTCAAACACGCTTTCTCCGCACACCCCGTGCACGCGCACGCTGTATCCGCACAGCATCGGGTCGTCCGTATGCCACCAGTAGCGCAGCCGGATCGTCGCGTTTCCGTTTTCATCCAGGGCTTTTGTCGCGTAATACGCGTCGTCGATGCCGGTGCTTTTTTTCGCCTGCAGGTACACGTCGCGCCAGATGCCGGCCGACGGGAAACGCGCCATGATGTCCCATCCGAAGGAGGACGGCGGCATCCGGAGCATCGGAAACTCCGCGCCGCTCTCATGCGTGCTCGACAGCGCCGGCGGCGTCATCTTCCTCGCTTCGTTTACCGCGGAGCGGATCCGCACGGTAAGATGATTTTTGCCTTTGCGAAGCGCATCCGTCACGTCAAAGCTGTGCCTGAGAAAAGCGTTGTGCGTGCAGCCGATCAAGCGTTCGTTCAGATACACATCCGCGAAGCAGTTCAGCCCCTCGAATACCATCTCCTGCCCTTCGGCACCTTCCGGCGCTTCGAAATCCCGCTCAAACTGCCAGCAGAAGAATTCGTAGGGCCTGAAACGGTAGATGTTTTCTCCGTAAAACGGGTCCGGTTCCCTGCCGGCGCGGAACAGGTCCAGTTCCACGTTTCCCGGAACCTGTGCCGCGATTTTTTCACCGTGGCTTCGCAGCCATTCCGGGTCTGTCCGGGTTTCCCCGGTTTCCGGCGCGTAGTAAAGCGTCCATTCTCCGTTTAATGACAGCATCTCGCTCATCTCCTTCAATTAATAATACAGCCATTTGTCAAACCATTTCATGCTGTCCAGCCATTGGGTGGAAGCCGTGATCCCGCTGATATACGGGAAGAATGCCGCGAAAAGCGCGGCTGCCGCGGCGATCCGGATCCACAGCACGATCCACCCCCAGCGGGGCTTGTGACGGTAGAGGGTCGTTATGAGCCATACGTCCGCCGCGATCATGAAGGGAACCGCCGTGAAGTAGTGATAGATATACGTGCCGCGCGGCACCAGGATCCAGGGCAGGTACTGCGCAAGGAAGGATATCAGGATCACAGCGGGCGTATCGTCGTTTCTTCCCTGCCGCAGGATCGTCTTTCTCTGCCTTGCGGACAGCTTCCAGCAGCAAACCAGGGTGAGCAGCACCATCGCAAGCGCGCCGGGCCACCATACCGCCGGATTGCCGAAAGCGAAGATCACGCGCGAGGTTCCCTCCGGCGCGTACCCGGTGGATGCGTACCACATGGGTTTGATGCTCAGCGGCCACTCGTACCAGGGCGAATAGAAGAAATGATCCATGCCCAGGCGCGGCGTCGCGTGATAGCTGAGCATGCTTTGACACTGCTGGATGATTTTCGCGGCCGTCACGCCCCCCTGTCCCGCGAAAAACGGAATATAGGACGCGTAATAAATCGCGAGCGGAATCACCACAAAGAAGCCCATGCAGGCAAGCGCCGTCAGCATCATGCGGCGCACGCCCTGCTCCGCGGCGGTCAGGACGGCGGTTTGTTTTTCGGAATCCGTGCCCGGCAAGGCCCCCCGTTCCGTTTCCTCCGGGAGCATGTCCGTATGCCGCTCTTCCTTTACCGCCGTCCGGCACGCCCGTGCTTCGGCCAGGTGCCGGAAAAAGCCCCAGAAAAAGAGAATGGCAAGCCCGACGCCGGCATAGCATCCCGTCCATTTGCTGGCGATGCTCAGACCCATGGAGGCGCCGGAAAGGAGCAGCGGAACCAGGCTTTTCCAAAGCGGCTTTCTCCATACGTCGGTTTTGAACCACATCAGCATCCACACATACGCCCAGATGATAAAGCACACCACAAAGGAATCGATGGTCGCAATCCGCGTCTGGGTAAAGTGCATGAAATCCAGCGCCATCAGGGAGATCATCCCGACCGCGCCGATCCGCCGGCGGAAAAGCAGTTTTCCGAGCAGATACATGCCCGGCAGCATGATCACGCCCATCAGCGCGCCGGCAAACCGCCAGCCGAACGGGGTCATTCCGAATACCGCCACGGCCCAGGACATCATCACCTTGCCCAGCGGCGGATGCGTCCATTCATAGCAGTTCATCCCGTGCAGCAGTTCATAAGCAGTCCGCGCATGGTAGATTTCGTCAAAATACGTGCTGTTGTACCAGTCCGGCTCGCCCTCAAGGGTGAAGGGCTCGTCCGCAAGGTTCCCGGCCTCCTCCGCGCCGGCATGCAGAGTCATCGGGATGCTCTTTCCATCTCCGTCACGGGCGATCAGTTCAAACAGGGTCAGGCCTATATCCTTGGCCGTCAGACGCACAAACCTTCCGTGAAACGTTTTTACCGCGTTCAGATACTGAATCCCGTCCTCGCCCAGTTGGGCATCCGTGACGTATTTCCATTTGAAGCAGTCCCCCGCGGTGGCTTTGGCATAGCTTTCCGCATTCCAGTTCGTGCCGTCCTCGCTCGCTTCCACCTGAAAAACCGTATCCCCGTAATGGATCCCGGAATCGTACAGCAGGGTAAAATCCCTGCTTTCACCCAGGTCGTATACCGCGCTTTCGTCCTGTTCCGTAAAGGTGTACCCGGTCTGCGGGGCTTTCAGTGAGCCGAGATTCGTAAAGGTAAGCGCCGCGAAGAGCATCGTAACGCAGCCCATGATCAGCCAGTCTTTCCTGTCCATCGTCATGGCACGCCTTGCGCGCCGGACGGACGCGACGAGGGCTTCCCGATCGGATCCGGTCTTTTGTACCGCCGCTTTTTCCGGCACCAGGTTTCCCAGGATGCACAGGTCATAGCATACCGCGACGCTCAGCATGGCGGCCAGCACGTTCAGCGCGGACGCCGCATACTCAAAAAAGCCCAGATCGCTTTGAATGCCGAACGCCGGCGCGCTCAGGTGCGCGGCCGCGCCGCCGATGCGGATATTCCGGTCCAGCACACAGGTCACGTTCAGGAAACAGGCGGCTGTGCACAGCACGGCCAGTCCCAGCATCCTGCGGTCGCGTTCATACAGATACGCCAGCAGGAACAGCGCCGCCGCCGGAAACAGATACCGCTCATGCATCATGGTGCCGACAGTGAAGAACAGGCACAGCATCATCCCGCCGCAGAGCGGAACATGCTTCATGGCGCCGCTCTTCAGGAAAACGCCGCAGCCAAGCAGCACAGCCAGCGCGATCAGCACATAGCCCTGCGCCGCGAATGTGTTCAGTGCTTCCCACTGCGTGCCGACTGCGCGCAGCGCGGCCATCGCCGCGAGCGGGATCAGCGGCAGCAGGTAATGCACCGTTTCGCGTTTCCTGCGCACCAGCGCCGCGGCCAAAAGGGGAATCGCAAGCACAGCGCCCGCGGCCAGGGATTCAAGCCAGGTCGGAACCTCAAGCACGTTCACCCAGTTCCGGTTCATCAGGAAATACAGATTGCAGCTGTTCACGGTCACAAAGCCGTAGGAAGCCATGGTGGAGCCGTACAGCTGAATCACCCATTCCAGGCCGTTTCCCGCGCCTGCGAACGGAACCAGCACCAGCGCCAGCACAGCCGCCAGCAGGCCGATGCCGCCCATGGTTTTGCGCAGGAATTTTTCCCGCTCTCCCGCCTTGAAGGATGCCCGGCCGTCCGCGATCAGCGCGGCCAGGCCGAGAGGGCCGAACATCAGCGCCTGCGGCTTGATCAGCACCGCAAGCGTATACAGCGGAATCGCCTTCAGCCAGTCCCGGCGGAACGCGCATATGACGACAGCCAGCAGCACAGCCGTCATCACGCTGTCCGCCTGGCCCCACGCGGCGCCCGCTGCGACGGCAAGCGGGCTCAACGCGTAAAGTGCCGCCGCGGAGAACGCGCGCCTGTATCCTGCGCAGCGCTTTCCTTCCCCGTACAGCATCAGCATGATCAATACGTCAAACACGATCGACGGGATTTTCACCATCAGCGCGGTGGTACCGCCGCACAGCTTTCCGATTCCGCCGACAGCCCACAGGATCAGCAGATATCCCGGGGGATAATCGCAGAAGGACGTGCTGTCGTAAAACCGGCCCGGCCCGACGGCCGCCATCCTGTCCGCCCAGATCCGGAAATCATTCACGTCCACGTCATATCCGCGTACGCCGATCGCGGCGATCAGGCGAATCACCGCTGCCAGCACGCACAGTCCGATCAGCGCGGCAGCGCGCCCGGGGTTTTTCATGCCGTTCGGGGCAATCGCTTCCGCGTTTTCTTTCCCGTACCAGCCCCGAAGCAGCAGCGCGATCAGCACATAGCCTGCCGCGCAGAGGATCATCGGCAGAGCCGCGCTGCCCGTGCCGTCGTCCTCCGCTTTCCTGGCGGCATCGCTGCTGTACAGCCGCTGCTCGGAGTATCCCTCCGGCACGGAGTCCACCGCCGTCACGGACGCGCTGCCGAACCACGCCTCGCCGCTCGATTCTCCGCTGTAGCCGCCCAGGCGGATAAAAACCGTCAGCCGGGTCTGGTTTTCCCCGGTGCGGCCGTAAAGGCAGATCTCCTGCCACTCATCCCCGGTGTCATACACGCAGTCGGAAAAAGCGTACACGCCTTCCACGGAGATATTCGCGCCTTTTCCGTCCTGCGCGTCCGCTTTTACCACAGCGCGCAGCCGGTACAGCGTGGACGGCTGCACGTCGATCTGCTGATAAAAACGGGCGTCGTTCGGATAAGTATTGCGGATATACAGCGCGTTGCCTCCCTCCGGTCCTTCTCCTTCCAGCACCCGATACTCCGTATACCCGGGTGTGGAAACCCACGCGGCCGTCTCCCAGCCGTCCTGTCCGGACGCGAAGTCCCCGTTGCGCAGCAGCTCCTGTCCGATCGGCGCGGCACCGCGCGGCGAGGGCCTGACGAACACATACAGGCATACACCCAGTACGATGACGCCCGCCAATGCCGCAATCAGCCATTTCTTTTTGCCGTACATACGTTCACCTCAGTAAATATTCCGGATATGATCCGCTCCGTCCCGCGTGATCTCCACCAGGTCGATCCTTGCCGGGGCGTTCGGATACCGCATCAGATATACCTGTCCCGCGCCGGTCACCCGGCGGATCTTATCCGGTGTCACCGCCATGATCCCGTCTCCCCTCTGCCCGTCCGGACGGTACTTGACTTCCACGAAAACGATCACATCCCCGTCCCGGCAGATCAGGTCGATTTCTCCTCCGGCCGCGCGGAAGCGCCTCGCCAGTACGCGGTATCCTTCCCGTTTCAGCAGCTTCTCCGCTTTCTTTTCGCCGATGAGGCCCTTCAGGTACTGTCCTTTTTCCTTCATACGAAATGCCCGATAAAGCTTCTGCGGTGCGCCTCGCAGGGACCCAGTTTCCGCAGGGCCGCGATATGCTCCGCGGTCCCGTATCCCTTATGCCGGGCAAAACCGTATCCGGGACAGCGCAGGTCCAGCTCGCGCATCTCCTGGTCCCGCGTCACCTTGGCCAGAATGCTCGCGGCGGCAATCGCGTAGGAAAGCGCGTCGCCGTGAATGATCGGCACTTCCCGCCCGGCAAGTCCCACGTTTTTCACCGCGTCGATCAGGAAGACCTCCGCCGGGATCTTCTCCGCCGCCCGCCGCATCGCAAGTTTCGTGGCTTCCAGGATGTTCAGGCGGTCGATCTCCTCCGGCGTCGCTTCGCCGATGCCGGTATAGAGCGCGGTTTCGCATATCTCCTCAAACACCTGTTCCCTGCGTTTCTCCGACAGCTTCTTGCTGTCGTCCACCCATGGAATCAGCGGTTCCGGAGGCATGACCACGCATCCTGCCACCACATTCCCGCACAGGGGCCCTCTGCCGGCTTCGTCAATGCCCGCGAACACCGCTCCCTGCCGCCACAGCGGCATATCGTACTGCGCGGTCAGCTGCGCGATCCTCTCATTCCTGTCCATTTTCCCATCCTTCCGTTCCGCACGGCTCCAGGGTGATCCTGCCCAGCTTTCCCGCGCGGTATTCGTCCAGCACCGCCGCGCAGCACCGGTCCAGGTCCGGCACGCCGCCTTTCAGCAGAAAACCGCGTCCGAGGCACACGGCCTCAAGCAGCTCCTGTCCCCGCAAAGTAAGATCCTTCACGCGAAAGCGTTCGCCCACGCGTTCAGGAACAAGCTCCATCAGATCGGCCAGCAGGTCCTGCGCCAGGGCAAAGGTATCCACCACCTCGTCCCGGATGGCGCTGGTGTAGGCAAGCCGCCTCGCGCAGCGCGGATCGTCCAGCCGCGGCCACAGCAGCCCGGGCGTATCCAGCAGCTCCAGATACGGAGATACCCGGATCCAGTGGTTGTTCTTCGTCACGCCGGGCCGGTCTCCCACCTGCGCCTGCTTCCCGCCGCTCAGCTGGTTGATCAGCGTGGATTTTCCCACGTTCGGCACCCCGACGACGACCGCCCGCACGGTTTTCCGAATGCCGCGCTGCGCGGCGCGTTCCACGGCGTCCCGCGCCGCCGCGTTCACGGCGTCCAGGATCTTCTTCCCTTTCCGGCTGATATCCGCGTCCAGGCAGATGCAGCCCTCCGCCGCGTACACCTTCAGCCATTTCGCGGTTTCCGCCGGATCCGCAAGGTCGCTTTTCCCCAGCACCAGCACCCGGCTCCTGCCCGCGGCCATCCCGCGCAGGATCGGGTTCCGGCTGGAGCGGGGGATCCTCGCGTCGCACAGCTCCACCACCGCGTCGCACCGCTTCAGCTGTTCCTGCAGCTCCCGGCGCGCTTTTGCCATATGCCCCGGGTACCAGTTGATTTTCTGTTCCTGCCGCACGTCTTCAGTCATTTTTTTATCTCCGGATTTCCGATAAGCGCTTGACAAGCAGCCCTTTCGTGATTATAATCTTTGCAGAGGGTGATCCTGGGGTGTGCGCCAGCTTCCTGTTTTACCCACATTTCCTTAAATGGACTCCGGGTTAGTTGAGCTCTTATGTCATGCCCCCTTGCCCACCGGGCTTGCCAGGGGACGGCAGCGGGTTCCGCAGGAGACCAGCCTGCTTAAAACAGCGGGTGAAAAAATGGGGGCAGCGGCACTTTGGGACACTCTTCTTTTATTCCTTTACGGAGGCACTTCAGGTGCCTTTTTCTTTTTCCGTCCGCATTTCGAAGATTTCCCCCTCCGTGCAGTTCACAACGCGGGTTTTCTCCTGTGAATAGATAAAAAACCCCGGGGGCGAACCGCCCGGCTTCTTCACGAAGCGGCGCAGGGTGTAATCCACCGGCACCTGCACGCCGTGCCCTTTCGAATAATAGGCGGCAAGCTTCAGGGCCTGGGTCAGCTCCTCCTCGTTCTCCGCGCCGCCCCGTACGATCACATGGCTGCCGGGCATGTTTTTCGCGTGCAGCCACAAATCGTCTCCCGCGGCCTCACGGGTCAGGCGGTCGTTCTGCGCGCTGTTCTTCCCCACGTAGATGCTTTTTCCGGAGGAGGAAAGATAATGCCTCGGAAGGGAAACCTCCTGCCGCTTTCCTTTTTTCGCGGCTTCCGGACGCACAAAGCCGTTCTCCGCGAGGAACGCGCGCACCTCCTGCATTTCCGTTTCCGTTTCGCATTTCGTCAGGTCCTCGGCGGCCTGTTCCAGCAGCGCCAGTTCCCGCAGCGTCTTCTCGCGCTGTTCCGAGGCCAGCTTCATGCCGCTGCGCGCCTTCCGGTATCTGCGAAAATACTTTTGCGCGTTCTGGGACGCCGAAAGCGCCGGATCAAGCGCGATTTCAACCGTACCCCCGTCCGGGTCGTAATAGTTGACCAGCCTTACGCAGTCCGCTCCTTTGGGCACCAGATACGCCTGGGAGGTCAGCAGCTCGCCCGCGACGCGCCACTCCTCCATCCGCTCGCTCTGGCTCAGCTCCTCCTGCTGCAGTGCCAGCTTCCGT
>CADBNX010000074.1 GCA_902796115.1 uncultured Eubacteriales bacterium | reverse complement strand
GCGGAACGCCGTCCCGGTTTTCCAGGATCGTTTCGTATTCGCAGTTCTCCAGTACCGGGTCGGCTTCTTCCGGAGGGGCGATTTCGAAAAGATGCGCGCGGTGCGGCATCAGTGTCACCGGTACACGGTCCCCGTACGCAAATCTGCCGATCAGCTTTTCCACGGGATGCCGCTGGATCAGCAGCAGTTCTCCGCTCTCCGCCGAAAGGCCGATTTCATCGTCCAGCCGGAGGGTGATTTCTTTTTTCCGCCAGGTATTGTTTCCCGTGGTGAGAAAACGGTGCGCGGCGCTTCCTCTGGATACGGCGGACGGCCCGTACGTTTCCGGGAGGATCATCCCGTTCACCAGGATCCCCGCGTAACGTTTATGAAGATTGAAAACCCGTGCCAGCTTCGGGTATTCATCGTCCCGCATCAGCCACGGATTGCCGTAGATTTCGGGCGACAGGATCATGCATCTGCCGAATGCCTGGCAGATCAGATCGTCCTCAAAATACGCCGCGGAAGAAGAAATACACACGCCGTGATCCTCCGCCAGCCTTTCAAGATCTTCCGGAAGGCCGCGGTCGAAAATGAACCCTCTGTGGTGCATGCAGGTGCGGCTGTTGCCGCTGTGCACGTCCACATAGGTTTCCGCTCCCTGCCACAGGAAGGTGGTCACATATTTTTCCGCTTCGTACAAATTGAGGCGGTGATTCAGCACGATCAGATCCGGGCTGTATTTCCGGCATTCCCGCAGCATCGCGGCATACAGCGGCGCTTTTTCCGGCCGAAGCGTACCGCATACCCCGTCCACCTTGAACAGGGCAAAACGGTAACGGCGGCAGAGGTCCACCATGAAATCATACCGCTTTCTTTCCTGTTCGGGCGTATCACCGAACCCGTCCGGACTGCCCCAGAGACCCATCCGGATGCCAAGCTCCGCGGCCCGCTCCGCGATGGGCGCATACCCTCGGGGATACTGCGTACGGAACTTTTCCCCATCCGGGTCCCCGTACCCCATCAGCGCGCCGTCGAAGTTTCCGGCATCCCAGGCGTAAATCCTGATCTCCATGCCGTATGTCTTCCGCAGCCACGCGAAAAAATCCAGGTTGATCAGGGTCTGTTTTTCGGTAGATCCCTCGTTGGTGTTATTGATCCAGGAAAAATACTGAGGGATTGATGGCGTATACCGGTCGGCACCGGCGTCATGAGCGTTTTTGCACATCATCGCGCGCATCCTCCGATCCTTTCATTTGATGGGATTTGTCATTCTGGCAGAAAAAATCCATTCTGTCAAGCATCGCGCATATCCCCGGGGGAAGGCGCTCTTTGGCGCCCAAAGAGCGCCTTCCCCCGGACCCCTTTCCGAGAAAAGCGAATCAACGCTGCGGAAAAGGGACGCTCCTTCACGGAAGTCTTCTGCTTCCCTGACAGGAGTTTTTTCATCTGATGGCGAAAAGTACAGGCGCGGAGGCGGCTTCCGGATCGATCGATCTCTGTTTTCCCCGCCCCGGCGAATAATGACACATTTTTACAGACTGTGAGGGAACGTCGGCATGCGGCCCGGAATCCAGATTTCAAGTTTTAAACCCCTGATGCAAACGGCGCGGGATATGTATGAAACCTTTCTTCATGTCCGCGCGCTCGGCTGCAGGTACGTCCAGCTTCAGTGGATCTCTCCTTCCGTTCCGACGGATACGGTCGCGCAGGCCCTGAGGGAAGCGGGACTTGTTTCCGTTTCCGTGCAGGATTTCTTTGACAGCGTCCGCGCGGACAGGGAGTACTATCTGCGGCTCAACGAACAGACAGGCGGGAGGTGGCTGTGCGTCAGCCGGATCCCGGACCGGATGAAGTCCCCGGAAGGCCTGGAAAGCTATATGCGGGAACTGGAGGAACTGAGCGAAACAGCGAACAGCCGGGGGCAGGAGGTGTGCCTTCATCCGGTCGCGGCGGATTATCGCGAAATCGGCGGATTATGCCCGGTGGACGAGATCCTGGCGCGGATGCCGAAGATGAAGCTCTGCCTGGATCTGTACCACCTTTACAAGGCCGGCTTTGCCATCCCCGCCCGGATCGAACGGTATCGGGGCCGCATCGTCATGGTGCATTTCAAGGATGAAAAAAACGGTCGGCAGGTCCCGGCAGGCCGGGGAGATATCCGGTATGACGGAGCCGTGCGGGCATGCCTTCGGGCAAACGTTTCCTACGGTTTTGCGGAGCAGGAAAGCTGGGACGGGGATCCGTTTGCGCGCCTCGGGGAAGCGCTGGACTGGCTGCGTGGGGAACTCTCGGCCGCGGAAAGATAAACCGGATTTCAGCTGCCGTATGCAGCGTCGAAATCCTCTCCGCTGTTCAGTCTGTCTATCAGATTCATGAAGCCCTGCATGCCATGATTTTCCAGCCATTCAGCAACATCATGCTTCGCGTTCAGGTAACGGAAACGCCGATCTTCTTTCGTGCCCGAATACAACTCTGCCGCCGTGTCCATATCTTCATGCGCAACCGTGTATTTACCGTTATCGGTCTGTTCTGCCCACGCTGCCGGTCCGTACTGCTCACGGCAGTCGTTCTGCAAGGCTGTCCCTTCATCATACCAAGTCGGTATTTTCCGAAGCGCTTTGTCCGAGAGTCGTTCTTTCAGCTCCGCATGTGTAAGCTCATGGGCAAGAACGTCAACGTTCAGGTATTCAGCCGAAATGGAAATATAACTCTTTTTAACAGGAAACAAAACGGTCTGTGTATCGTGGTCTCCGCCGAGCTTTGCAAGCAGTTTTTCATCGTCGCATATCATAATGACCGTATGATCCGGGCACGTCAATGATCCGTAAAAATCCGCAACACGTGTTTTTGCTTCATCAATCAGGCCGGCAATCTCATCTCTGTTCCCCGCGTAATCATGATTCGCATACACATTGTCCGATATATTTTCAAAGGAAGCTCTGTGGGAAACAGTCATGCGGTATCCGGTCGGATTGAACTCAAAAAACCAGATCCCTGCAGCTGCGATCAGAAGCATGAG
>CADBNX010000073.1 GCA_902796115.1 uncultured Eubacteriales bacterium | reverse complement strand
GCCGGTGTGCCGCATCGCTCCGCTCCGTCATGGGCAGGGCGTCGATGTCAAAGCGCAGCGCGACGACCGGACCCGGACCGCAGCGCAGGATCCCGACGGCCCCGGTCAGGCCCCGGCGCATTTCCCGCGTCAGGAACGCGAGGGGCGTGCCGGGCTGCCCCGCCGCCCGCTCCGCGTGCGCCCGCAGGGTTTTTTCATCCGGAACGCCCATCCGCGCGTCCGGCGTCACGGCCCGGCTGCCCGTCAGCACCTCATAGCCCAGCGCGGACAGCCGCTCATGGATCACGGCGCTGGTGCGCATCTCCAGCCATCCGGTTTCCGGATAACGGTGAAAATCCCTCCGCAGCGCGGTCCAGTCCGCTTCCGACGCGGCGATGAGGCGTTTCATTTTGGCGATCGATTTCTGCACGGAGCATCTCTCCTCTTTCAAAAAAACGGGACGCGTCCATGCGCTGCGGCAGGGGGCGCGTCCCGGCGCGGTTTTTTACTGGAATGCCGGCGGTACGCTTCTTCTCAGCTTGATTTCGACCTCGCCCAGGCTTTTGTTCACGTACAGCTCATGGTCCACCACATAGAGCTTATCCATCGCCCTGCGGAGCATCGCCTTGGTCATTTTGAACGCCTCCGAATACTGGAACAGGGTATTCAGGTTTGTATCCCCGCCCAGCACCTGATCGCGCAGGACCGCGTAGCGGGCCTCCGCCTGGCCGTAGGTCTCGCACAGGATCACATATTCTTCCGCGTCCGTCAGATCATCAAAAATATCACCGTATGTATCCAGCAGACCGATGGCGAATTTCGCCACATTGAACGCGAAAGCGGCGCTCGGCGACAGAGCCTTCAGCATGTCCTTCAGCGCATCGCCCGCCTTGTCCGCGGCGATTCCCGCGAGTTTGTTCTTCAGCAGATTCTTCAGTTCGGCTACTTCATGGTTCTGGAATTCATCCCGCAGCTCATCCACGGCGATGCTGAAATTGATGTTTTCCTCCGTCAGATTCAGCCCCGCGTCCGTCGCGAGGATTTCCAGCACATAGTCTCCGTTGCAGTAGGTGATCAGCAGACGGTTCACAAACTTCTGGTAATCTTCGATATAATCGGCGCCGTTCTTCAGAACGTCATAGCCGTCGAGCAGCGCGGACATCTGGTTGATGAAGGACCCCGCCTTTCCCCCTGCCGCTTCCGCCGCTTCCTTCGCCACGGACAGCGACAGCTTGCCGCCTCCGCTGATCGATCCGAGAATCTTTTCCGCCGCGGTTTTATCCTTGATCCGGTAGAAATCGTCCGTTTCGGTCGCCGTCTGGATATAGGAGAGGATCTGCTCCTTGTACTGATTCACAAGCTTTTCGCTGCGATATCCGCCGCTTGTGTCATTGCCGGTGTAATAGTTATACATGTCGATGAACGTATTTGACAGCGTCTCGTCCAGATTGGAAAACGCATAGAGCGCTTTTTCAAGTTTGCGCTGCATGTTATTGGGCTGGCGCACAATGAACTCCTGGGGATAAATCACATGAAGCACATATTTGCCCTGATTCTTCGCGAATTCCACCATTGCGTTCACATCCACCGCGGCGCCGGAAGGCAGGGTGTAATCTCCCCACACAAACGCGGAATACGCCAGCTGCCGGGTTTCCTCAACGCCTTCCCCGTTTTTCGCTTTCGCTTTCAGGGAGAAGGTATAGCTGCCGTCCTCCAGGGAGGCAAAATTCATGCCGAAGCCGGAGAGCGCATAACTCGGGCTTCCGGGGGAGACGGTTCTGGCGAACACGGTCGAAACCGCGGCTTCTCCGTCCTCGTTTCTATCTTCCCGTTTGATTTCAAGGGTCAGTGAGGTGATCGCATAGTTGCTGTTCACCTGTCCGGAGAACACGTACGAATTCTTATCCAGATAGCCGGAGGGCAGCACAAACCCGCTCAGGGACATCCGAAGCGGCGGCGGAACCACCCGGAACGTCGCGTCCATGTAAACCTCTTCGGTCTTTTCGGTGGCGGCGCTCAGGCGGAAATGGTAGGTGCCCAGCGCGAGCGAATCAAAACCGAATTGGCCGCTCAGTTCGTGTAAACCGTATACAGTGTCAAGATCCGTCAGCGAAACCTGCTTCAGTACGGTTCCCTGATCCCCGGAAGAAAGGACGGCATCAACAGAAGTAATACGCCAGTTGGAACGGATCGTTCCGGTGAAGAGGATCCCTTCTCCTTTGTACAGCTTTGCGAACGGGATATTCGATCCGACCTTGGAAAGATAGTAATACGGTACGGAGTTCTTTTCACAGTACGCGATAGCCGCCGACCCGTATTCACTTTCCACTGTCAGCTTGCCGCAGTTTTTGAATACATTTGTCCCAAGCTGCGTTACGCTTGCGGGCACGTACAGCCACTCCATTTCCGCGCATCCGTAAAACGCGTTGTTTCCGATGGCGGTCAGGGTGGAAGGAAGTGTTACGTCCGCAAGCGCGGGCGCGTCTTTGAACACATTCGCCGCCAGTGTCACAACGCCCTCCGGCACCGCGACTTCTTTCAGGCCGGCGCAGCCGGTGAACATGCCCTTGCCGTACCAATAATCAGGTACCGTCGTGAGGGAGAGCGGATAATGGAAGAAATTCAGTTTTTCACAATTGGCAAACACGCCCGTTCCGCTTGAAGAGCCGCTTGTGTCCCCTCCCAGCTGCACAATGCCGTCCGGCAGGTCCGCGCGCAGCAGCTCTGTGCAGCCCGAAAACGCGCCGTTCCAGATTTTTTCCAGGTTCTGATTGAATTGAATTTCCGCAAGATTGGTGCAGTTTTCAAAAACACACGCGTCAAGTTCTTTGAGGCCGGCAGGCAGTTTTACCGACGTAAGGCCGTCGCAGCCGTAAAACGCCCGGTAATAGATGATCGTCAGTCCGTCCGGGAAAACGATATCCGGCAGGCTGTCCGTGTTGTAGAACGCATTCTTTCCGATGGTTTTCAGCGTAGAGGGAAGGTTCACTTCCGCCAGCGCGGGCGCGTCCTTGAATACGTTCGCGGCAAGGTCCGTCACGCCCTCCTGAACGGTAACGCTCCTGAGCTTCCTGCAGCCGGAAAGCATGCCCTTTCCGTACCAGTAATCAGGTACCGTCGTGAGGGAGAGCGGATAATGGAAGAAATTCAGTTTTTCGCAATTGGCAAATACGCCCGTTCCGCCCGTTTCATCGCTGGTATTGCTGCCAAGCTGCACAATTCCGTCCGGCAGGTCCGCGCGCAGCAGTTCCACGCAGCCCTCAAATGCGCCGTCCCAGATTTTTGTCAGTTTCCGGTTGAAGCGGACCTCTTCCAGGTTTTCGCATCCCTGAAACGCAAATCCGTGAATCTCCTCCAGATTTTCCGGCAGCGTAAACACGGTCAGACCCGTGCAGTTCTGAAACGCGCCTTCCTTGAGCAACGTCAGGGTTTCGGGCAGTTTTACGTCCGGCAGATTCACATCTCCCGCAAAGGAATACTTGCCCACGGTTTTCAGTGTGGACGGCAGGGTGACCCTGCTCAGGAAAGCAGCATCCTTGAATACATAATCGGCAAGATCGGTCACGCCTTCCTGAATGACGACTTCCCGGAGGCTCGGACAGTCGGAAAGCATCCCCTTGCCGTACCAGTAATCCGGCACGTTCTTCAGGGAGAGCGGATAGCGGAAATCCTTCAGCGCGGGGCAGTTGCGGAACGCGCCGTCGTTGCTTTCGGAAAAACCGATCGTTTCCACGCTGTCCGGCAGCAGGGCGTCCACAAGCGCCGTGCAGTTTTTGAACGCGCCGTCTCCGATCGTTTTCAGCACGCTGTTGTAATGAACGGTTTTCAGTTTCTCGCAGCCGCCGAACGCATAGGAATCAATCAGTGTGATGTTAGGCGACAGCGTGATCTCCGTCAGCGCCGTGCAGGTGTTGAAAGCCTTGTTTCCGATCGTTTCCAGCGATTCGGGAAAACTGATTCCCGGCAGGGACGTATCCCCCCAGAATGCGCCCTCTCCGATGGAGATCAGGGTCGACGGCAGGATGACTTCTTCCAGATACACCGCGTCCTTGAGGAAAAACGGCGCGATGGTTTCCGTTCCTTCCGGGAACTCAATCCTCTTCAGACTGGTACATCCGGAAAAGGTCCCCTTGCCGTACCAGTAGCTGACGGTGGTTTTGAGGCTCGGTGTGTAGTGGACGGTTTTCAGCGCCGTATCTCCGTTAAAGACGCCTTTTCCGCTGTCCGCGGCTCCCAGCGTCTCCAGATTCGGAGGGAGTGTTACCGCTTCCAGCGCAGTGCAGCTCGCGAACGCGCCGTCCCCGATGGTCGTCAGGTCTTCGTTGAAAAGAATCGTCGTCAGGGATGTGCAGCCGAAAAACGTATTCGCCTCCAGCGTCTGCAGTTTTTCCGGCAGTCTGACGCTTTTCAGAGACGTACATCCGCTGAAACAGCCGCTGCCGATGGTCTGGATCGTATCGGGAAAATAAACTGCCGTGATTTCCGGATGATTGGCAAAAACATTCTTCTGGATGGTTTTGATTTTGTGATACTCATCCGCCTTGGCGGGGATCACGACGATGTTCCCCGTGCCGGAGTATCCCGTGATCACCGCTTCCGCGGCATTGGGATAGGAAAAGGTGAACGCTTCAAGCGGCGTGACCTCGTACGCGCGATAGGGAATATGATGATCTTCGCAGTACTGCTGCGCATAGGTGTCAGGCGGTCCGTAAGCCGTCACGGCGCTGCTCCCGTCAAACGCGTCCTCCGCGATCGCTTCCAGGGTGTCCGGCAGATAAATCGACTGAAGCGACGTTTGCGAAAAAGCCCGGGGGCCGATCGTAACGATCCCGTCCGGCAGGATCACTTCGTCCAGCGCTTTGGATCCGAAAAACGCTTCTTCTTCAATGGTCCCGACATCCCGGGGGATCGTCAGCAATTCTGCCTCCGCCGCCCACAGAAATCCAACCGCCGCAAGAATAAGCATCAACACCGCTAGAAACCGTTTCATGATCGAAATCCCCTTTCTCATCCTCTGATCTCACATTTCTTTCAGCCTGCGTCCGGTTTT
>CADBNX010000072.1 GCA_902796115.1 uncultured Eubacteriales bacterium | reverse complement strand
TGCACCCAGTCCAACGCGTTTGTGCAGATTTACGCGATCCTGCAGATGGATCTTGACAGCCTCCGCGCCAGGTATACCTCCCTGCGGTACACGGGGGAGGATTTTCTTCTGGATACGGACGCGGACCGCTACGGTGCGCTGCTGACGGACAACGGAGAAGGGATCTGCACGGACGGTGCCGGGAACCGCTGGCTGCGGACGTCCATCGACAGGACCGGCCTGTCGGGGCTGCTGAAGCTGGATCAGAACGCCATCCGCGAGCAGATCGACAGCTTTACCACGCTGCTGCGCGTGCTGCCCGCCGTATTCATCGTGCTGCTGATCATCCTGAGCGTGCTGCTTTTCCTGCGATGGCATTATCCGGTGCTGCGCATCGCGGAGCGGATCGGCGGGACACGGGATGAAGACCGGAGCCCGGCGGCCCGGATCGGTTCGAGGATCACGGAACTGGAAGAGGAAAACCTGCGCTTTCAGAACCGGCTGGAGGGAATGCGTTCCGACGCGGAAGAGAAGCTGCTGGAACGGTTCCTGAACGGGGAAGAATTGAAGGAAGAGGAACAGCGCGCCGCGCAGCGCTGGCTGGGGCCGGAGTGCGAAAAAAGCTACCGCTGCGCCGTGACGGCGCCGCTGACGGATACGGAGAGCGGCCCGGAGCTGATACGGATCATGGAAGACAGCGCCGGCGAGCTGGTGCGGGGCATATACGCCTGCACGGCGGCAAACGGGAAGATGGTGACGCTGATCCTGGACGGCGAAGGAAGCGACGAGAGTTTCTTTGCGGATCAGCGCACGCTGCTTGACGCCCTGAACGACGCGCAGACGGGAGCAGTATTCGCGACCGGGGTAAGCGAGCGCTACGTAGGTCCCGCCAGCGTGCCCGCGGCGTACCGGGAAGCGCTTTCCGGATGGAAGGACGCCATGCTCTGGCAGAACGCTTCCGTGGTGTATCATGCCGTGCGGGGCGGGGAGGCGAACTCCTACCACTTCGGCTATCAGCAGCTGGAGGAAATGTCCGGTGCGCTGCGCAGCGGCAGAGCGGAGTGGGCCCTCGGGATCTTCGACGCGGTGGCGGCCGAAAACTTCGATCCGAAGCGGGCGCTGCAGCTGCGGCAGATGATCTGCCGGCAGTTTTATGAGGACATCCTGGGGCTCCTGGTGCGGCTGAGCGCGGAATACGACATTGCCTCGATCACGGACGCGCTGGCCGAAAAAGCGGGACAGGGCTCCCTGAGGGAGCAGATCGCGAGGCTGCGCGCCGCGCTGAGCGAAAGCGCGGAACTGATCGGCACCGCGGCGGAGCGGCGGGACGGGCTGGCAGGGGATATTCAGGCCTACTGCCGGCAGCGTCTGAGCGATCCGATGCTCTCTTTGCGGGAAACGGCCGATCATTTCGGGCTGACCGAGAGCAATCTGTCCAAGTTTTTCAAATCCCATACCGGGGTCAGCTTTTCCGCCTATGTGGAGAAGCTGCGCATCCGCCGGGCGGACGAGCTGCTGCTGGAGGGGAAAATGAACGTGAAGCAGGCGGCGCTCGCGGTGGGCTATCAGAACACGGCCACCTTCTACAACGCGTTCCGCCGCGTGCATCAGTGCACGCCCACCCAGTGGCAGGAACAGTTCGGAAAAGGTGAAAACAGTATGCCGGAAATGATAAATCAGCCCGATTTTCAAAAATGACGGCGGGCGGGAAAGCGTTATAATGATACTGCCGGATGGAACGGAGAAAAAACGGAGATCCTGACGGTTTTGCCAAACAGAAAAACGGAAGGTGACGGGATGATATTCGGACAATTTGCGCGTTGCCGCGCGGCGGCGGAGGAACAGTACCGCGCCGTGAAATGGGATGAAAACAGCGGGCTTGCCCCCGAAGCGCTGCGGGAAAAGGTAGAAGCGCTCACGGAGATGCTGACCGCAAAGGGAGAGCCGAAACCCCTCATCAAGGCCCGCGCGTTTGAAACCGTGCTGGATGACGCGCAGATCGCCGTGGAGGAGAACGATCTTTTCCAGGATCATCTGCGGCACGGAAACCTGGTGCAGGCGCAGCGCAGGAAATGGATCGCGGAGACGATGGCTGGGCCGCTTGCCGAAACGGAAGCCCTGCGCGCGGGAATGAACGCTTTGGGCCTCCTGACGGCAAACTACGATTTCGGCCATACGGTGCCGGACTGGTACGATGTACTGAAGCTGGGGATCCCGGGTCTTCTGAAGCGTGTGACGGACGCGCGCGCCGAAAAAGAAGAGAACGGAACGCTGACCGGGGATCAGGCTGTTTTTTATGAGTCCTGCGAAATCACATACCGGGCGGTGCTGCGCTGTATCCGCCGGCTTGAAGGCGCGTGCCGGACGCGTGCGGCGCGTGCGGCGGGGGATCTTCGGGACCGCATGCGCTACTGCGCGGACGATCTCGGGGCGCTGTGCGAAGGCGCGCCCGGGACGCTGCACCAGGCGCTGCAGCTGGCGTATCTCTTCCATATCCTGCAGGAAGAGGTGGAAGGGGAAAGGCTGCGCTCGCTCGGCGGACTGGACCGCCTTTACCGCGGCTTTTACACACGGGATCTGAAAAACGGCACGCTCACGCGGGAGGAAGCCGGCGAGCTGTTCGCGTACTTTTTTCAGAAATTTCACGCGCTGACCGGGGATACCCTTTTCGGGGAGCCGCTTTTTATCGGCGGCGCGCTGCGGGAAGGGGAGAGCGCCGTCAATGACCTGACCTGGCTGATCCTGGACGTGTACGACGCGCTCGGCATCGCGAACCCCAAGATCCATGTGCGGGTGAGCCCCTGGTGTCCGAAGAAGCTGGTGCGGCGCGTGTGCGACTGTATCCGGAGAGGCAATTCCAGCTTCGTATTCATCAGCGACGCCTGCGCGCTGCCCATGATGCGCAAGGTGGGCTGCACGGAGGCGGAAGCGTACGAATATGTGCCGATCGGATGCTACGAGCCGGGCATCCTGGGCCGCGAGGTGGCCTGTACGGGCAACGGCGGCTATGTAATGCCCAAGGCGCTTGAACTGGCGCTGCACGACGGTGTGGATCCCGTGAGCGGGGAAAGGGCGGGCGTGCCCTGCGGAAAAGCGGAAAGCTTCGATACCTTCGATAAACTGAAGGAAGCGGTGCTGAAGGAAATGCTTTTCCTGACGGACGTGTGCGCGCGCATCGTGCGGGATTTCGAAGCGTATTATATGGAAATGAACCCGTCGCCGCTGTTTTCCGCGACCATGGCCGAATGCGTGGAAAAAGGGATGGACGCGTACGCGGGCGGCGCGAAATACAACAATTCCTCCCTGTATCTGTACGGCACCGCTACCCTGGCGGATTCGCTCGCGATGATCGATACGCTGGTGTACCGCAGCCGGGAGATGACGCTTCAGGAGCTCGTTGGGATCCTGGACAGCAACTGGGAAGGACAGGAGCAGCTTCGGCTGCGCATCCTGCGCGACGGGGACAAATGGGGCAACGATATGGCGCACCCGGACGGGATCTGCGCGGAGCTGACCGTGAAAGCGGCAAAATACGCGAACAGTCTGAAGAACGGACGCGGCGGCAGGTTCAAGGCAGCCATGTATACCATCGATCAGAATTACAGGTACGGGCAGCGCCTCGGCGCGACCGCCGACGGCCGCAGGGCCGGGGAACCGGTGTCCCGGAACCTGGGCGCTTCTTCCACGATGGACCGGAAGGGCGTGACGGCGCTGATCGCGTCCTGCACCAAACTGGATCTGACCGAGTTTCCCACGGGCTCAGTGCTGGATTTCATGCTGCACCCCTCCGCGGTGGCCGGGGAGGAGGGACTGGAAGCCTTCGCCGGGCTGATCGAAAGCTATATGCGCCTGGGCGGCTACGCCATTCACGGCAATGTGTTTGACGCGGCCGTGCTGCGCGCGGCGCAGGAGCATCCGGAGGAATACCGGAACCTGCAGGTGCGGGTATGCGGCTGGAACGTGTATTTTGTGAACCTGAGCCGCGAGGAACAGGACGAATTCATCCGCAGGGCGGAAGCGGCTTCCTGAGGGAAAGCGGCGCCGCAGGGATCAAACAGAAAGGAAAAAGGACGGTCATGACCAAAGGAACGCAGACGCTGTTCAAAAACAAAAACACATCGCTTCTGATCGCGCTGCTTGTGATGCTGCTGTGGGGCTCGCTGTTTCCGGTCATCAAGATCGGATACCGGGAATTCGGGCTGGATTCGTCCTCCCCGGGCAGTCTGCTGCTGTTCGCGGGGCTGCGCTTCCTGATCTGTGGCCTGGTTTTTCAGGCGGTCCTCCTGCGGCGGGACCGAAAGATCCGCCTTCCGGAGAAGGGCTCCTGGCTGTCCATCGCGCTGATCACGCTCAGTGTGTATGTGCTGCACTATATTTGCCTGTACATCGGCATTTCGCATCTGGAGAGTTCCAAAACGGCGATCCTCAAACAGATCGGCACGCTGTTCATCATCTGCTTTGCCTTCCTTTTCCGGAAGGAGGACCGCTTCACCGCGGCAAAGCTGATCGGCGGGCTGCTGGGGTTCGCGAGCATCCTGGTGATCAACCTGAACGGGTTCAGCCTTACCTGGAGCGGCTATGACCTGCTGATCATCGCGGCGTCCTTCTTCGGCTCCGCGTCGATCGTGATTTCAAAAAACGCCTATGACCGCTATGATCCGCTGTATGTGACCGGCTGGGCGCAGCTGCTCGGCGGCGCGGTGCTGACCGTGACGGGCCTTATGCTCGGCGGCGCGCTGAACCGGTTCACCTGGAGCGCCGCGGGCACGCTGGTCTATATCTGTTTTGCATCCAGCACCGCGTACGCGCTGTGGAACGTGCTGCTGAAATACAATGACATGTCCCGCCTGAACGTGATCAAATTCGCGGAAACGCTTTTCAGCGCGGTCTGCTCGTGGATCCTGCTGGGTGAGAACATTTTCCGCTGGGTGTATCTGGTATCGTTCCTGCTGGTATGCTTCGGCATCCTGATCGGTACGGACAGAATCAGGAAAAAACAGCCTGAGTAGCATCGGCTGCCGAAGGGAGAACGCGATGAAGATACTCATGATCGGCGGAACCGGCGTCATCAGTACGGAGGTATCAAAACGGCTGATTGAAACGGGGGTTGATCTGACGCTGATGAACCGGGGAACACAGAGCCGCGGTATTTGTCCGGACGGAGCGGAAGTCATCCTCTGTGATGTACGGGACGGCGAGAAGACGGGCAGCGCACTTCGGGGCCGCCGTTTCGACGCGATCGTGGACTGGATTTCGTTTACACCTGACCAGCTGGAACAGAATCTTCGCGTGATGCGCGGCATATATGACCAGTATGTTTTTATTTCCAGCGCCGCGGTCTATAAGCGCGGCATGCGGAATGTTACGGAGGATGCTCCGCGCACGAATCTTGCCTGGAATTATGCCCGGGACAAAGTGGCCTGTGAAGAACTCCTGAAAATGGAGGATGACTTGCGGGGCTGCTGCTGGACTGTTGTCCGGCCCTCGGTTACCTACGGCGATACCCGGATCCCCTTCGCCATCATACCGAACAGGCAGTGGACCGTCGCGGACCGGATGCTCAAAGGAAAGCCCATCGTGATGCACGACGACGGAAGCGCGCGCACATCCGTTACCCACAGCAGCGATTTTGCCAAGGGTATCTGTGGTCTGCTGGGCAATCCGAAAGCATTCCGGCAGGCTTTTCATATCATGTCCGATGAGGTGTTTTCCTGGAAAGAGCTGGCATTCATGGAAGCGGACGCGCTTGGTGTGAAACCCAATCTCGTTTATATTCCCTCTCTTGTACTGTGCCGGGAAATGCCGATGACACAGCAGGGAAACACCTACGGTGTGCTCATGTGCAACAAGGCCAACACAAACACCTACGACAATTCAAAGATCAAAAACGCCGTTCCGGAATTTGTCTGCACCACGCCGTTTGCGGAAGGCATCCGAAGAACAATGGCGTTCTATCGGAAACATCCCGCATATCAGCTGATCGATGAAGAATGGAACCGCGAGATCGACAGACTCTGCGATCAATACGCGTAATTACGCAGGAGGAAAACGCAATGCTGTGGAACCGGTATGAAAGCGACAGGCCGTTTCTGAACATGTATGCGGAGGAGCATTTTGAAACGGGAAGCGGCATCACGGATCCGGAAGCACTGAAAAACGAGATCCTGAAAATCGAAAGGGACATGCAGGGGGAGCCGCACGCGCTGATCAAGGCAAAAGCATTCGCTTTCGTGCTGGAACACGCCGCCATCGAGGTAAACCCTCACTGCTGGTTCGGGGTGAATCTCGCGGGAATGCGTTTCGGCGGCAGTCCGAAAGGCATCCGGTACCGGAATGCCAACAGCGGCGGCAAGGCGGCAAAGCCTTTGAAGGTACTGTGCGAAAAATGGCAGCGCGAACTGTACGCGGATATGCCCGATTCCGTGCGCGCGGCGATGGAAGGCATTGATGAGACCGGAGCCGGCAGCTTCTGGATGGATTACGACCACAGCGTGCCGGACTGGGACGCGGTGCTGCGGTACGGGTTTCCGGGATTGAAGGAGCGCGCCGCGGAATACCGACGTGCCGCGGGCAGCCTGACGGAGCGGCAGAAGGTGTATTTTGATTCGATCGAAATCACCTGTCAGGCGCTGATCACATTCATGCGCAGGCTGGCCGACAGCGCGCAGCGCCGCCGGAATGATGACGAGCGCATGGCGCTCCGGGAAAGCTGCCTGCGTCATCTGGCAGACGGCGCGCCGGGGAATATTTATGAAGCGATGCAGCTGATCTATCTGTTCCACCTGATCCAGCAGTACCTGGAAGCGGTGCAGGCGCGTTCCTTCGGTGATCTGGACAGGCTGCTGTACCCGTATTACCTGAAGGATATCGATGAAGGCACTTTTACGCGGGAACAGGTAAAGGAATTGCTGCAGTACCTGTTTGTGCAGTATGATTATCAGAACCATCCTTATAACCAGCCGATGTCCATCGGCGGCGCGGACCGGGAGGGCAGGCCGATCGCGAACGAACTGAGCGATGTGATCTGCGACGCGTATTATGACGCCGATATCGTGAATCTGAAGATATTCGTGTGTCTGGTCAGGGATACGCCGGACCGGCTGCTGAAGAAAACGCTGCGGCAGGTGCGGAGCGGCCGTGGAAGCTATGTGTACATGAACCTGGACAAAGCGCCGGAGATCATGTCCCGCTCGCGGAAAAGAAAGGTGGAAGCCTGGCAGGTGGGCACCTGGGGCTGCTTCAGCTATAACGTGAAAGGCGGGGATCCGGACTGCCTGCATACGCGGCTGAATATGGCCAAACCCATCGAGCTGGCGCTGAACGGCGGATTTGATCCGCGGACCGGGATCCTGTTCGGACCGCAGACGCCGCCCGCGGAAGCCATCAATACCTTCGCGGATTTCAAACAGGCTTTCTATACGCAGTTTGACGCGCTGCTGGACCGGATGATCGCGATATCGGATTTTTACGACGCCCATCTTCCGGAGGTCAATCCCGCGCCGATGGATTCGGCAACGCTGGCCTGGAGCCTTTCCGCGGCCCGGGACGTGTTTGAATACGGCGTGACGAACGTCAACTGTTCCTGCATCGGCACCGCGGCGGATTCACTGGCGGCGGTGCGGAAATATGTGTATACACTCGGGAAAGTGACGCTTCCGGAATTGCGGGACGCACTGAAGGCAAACTGGAAGGGGTATGAAAAGCTGAGGCTCGAAATCGGCAGGGACGGGGAAAAATACGGAAATGACGTCGATTCCGTGGACGAACTGTTCGCGGAGGTGATCGATCACGCGGACGCGTACCTGCAGCGCCCGAACAAACGGAACCTGTCCTATCAGCTCGGCGCGGCTTCCATCGATTACCATATCCGCTACGGAGAAAAGACCGGGGCGACGCCGGACGGAAGATTCGCCGGGGAACCGCTCTCCAAAAATCTGGGCGCGTCCATCGGCAAGGACCGCACGGGCATCACGGCCCTGATCCGCTCCGCGACGAAATTCGACAGCGTCAAAATCCCCGCCAGCGGTGTGCTGGATTTTCTGCTGCATCCGTCCGCCGTGCGCGGCGAGGAAGGGCTGGACGCCTTCGCGGGCGTGATCCGCAGCTATTTCGCGGCGGGGGGCTACGCGATGCAGGGCAATGTAACGGACGCGGCCACGCTGCGGGACGCGCAGAAGCACCCGGAAAAATACGAGGGCCTGCAAATTCGGGTGACGGGATGGAACTGGCGCTTCAACGACATGACGGAGGATTACCAGAACGAGGTGATCCATCGGCTGGAAGGGGTGGACTGAAACAGGGCTCCGGCGCGGCCGGATCCCCGGAACGTTTCCCTTTCTTCCCGTCGCAGGGGAGAAGGGCCTGCCCAGAACAGGCGGTGTCGGGAAGGGCCTTATTCCGTGTGCAGGAGGCGGTATTCGGTGGGGCTGATATGCTCGGATGTATGAAAGGCGCGGCTGAAGGTGCAGATGTTTTCAAAGCCGCATTCCCGCGCGATATCGGCGATCGGCCGATCGGTGCCGGTCAGCATGGATTTGGCCAGACGGAAACGCAGACCCTGGATGTACTGCTTGGGTGAAACGCCGTACGCCTCGTGAAAAAGCCTGCGGAAATAGGTTTCGCTCATGCCGCATTCCCGGGCCAGCGCGGAAATCTGGAGGGGCTGCGCCGGGTCGGCGCTGATGCGCTCCGTGAGGCTGCGCAGCTGGCTTTTCTGATGGGAGGGAAGGTATTTTGCGGTCCTGTCTTCCTCGAGCGTGGCGAACATATCGTACAGCCGCGCCAGGATGCGCGCACGGAAGCCCGGCCGCTGGTATACCCAGCAGTCCAGCATTTCCGTAAAGTAACCGAGCCACTGGGCGGTGTTGCGGGGCATCACGGTGAAGGGAGGAAGGGAAGCCGCGCCGTCGATGCGGAAATTGACGCAGTAGCAGGAGCCCGGCTCGACGGATTCCACGGTATAGGGATATCCCTGCGGCAGATAGGTGACGGAGCCGGGCAGGCTGCGAACCGGATCAAAGCCCCGGAACGCGTAGGAACTGATGCCGTCCGTTTTCAGCACCAGGCCGTGATAGCGGCGGTCTTCGAAGGTTTTGAGCGTTTTGCCGCCGATGCGCATAAAGCCGCTGTCGTTTCCCTTCCGCACAAAAACGACCATGTCGATTTCCGTGACACGCCAGGAGCACATGTTTTCTGCCGTCATTTGGACCCCTTCCTTTCCGGGAAAAGTGTAGCATGGATGGCGGCGTGACGCAAGCGGAAATCTGTGCCGAAAATGATAAAACCATGCGCTTTCTGCGATTGCGGAACGAACGGAGCGGGAATATGATTGAATGGAAAACGCGCGCGGGCGCGTCCGGGAGGGAATGACGATGAGTGAGACAGCGGTGCTGATGGATCTTAAGAAATTCGCGGTGCACGACGGACCGGGGATCCGTACGACCTTTTTTCTGAAGGGATGCCCGCTGCACTGCATCTGGTGCCACAATCCGGAGGGGATATCACCGAAGCCGGAGATGGCGTATTACGCGCACAAGTGCATCGGATGCGGCGAATGCGCGCGGGTTTGTCCCTGCGGTGCGCATGAAATCGGGGAAGCGGGGCACGTTTTTCACCGGGAGCGCTGTACGGCGTGCGGAAGATGCGAGGAAGCCTGCCTTGGGGAGGCGATGAAGCGCTACGGTCGGCCGCTTGCCGTGGAGGAGGCCGTGGAAATCGCCCTGCGCGACCGTGTGTTTTATGAAAACTCCGGAGGCGGCGTGACGGTATCCGGCGGGGAACCGCTGCTGCAGGCGGATTTCGTGCGCGCATTCTTCGCCGCGCTCAAAGCCGAGGGGATCCACACGGCGGCGGATACCTGCGGCTGCGTGCCGTGGAGCGCGTTTGAAAAGATCCTGCCGTTTACGGATATGTATCTGTATGACGTGAAGCACGCGGATGATGAAAAACACCGTCAGCTTACGGGGCAGGGCAATGAAAGGATCCTGGAAAACCTGCGAAAGCTGTCCAAACTCGGAAAACGGATCGAGATCCGGATGCCTTTTGTGCCCGGCTGCAATTCGGACGACGAAACGCTGGAGCGGATCGGAGCCCTGCTGGAGGGGCTGAACATCGAACGGATGAAGGTGCTGCCTTATCATTCGATGGCACGCTCCAAATATGTTTCGCTCGGAAAAACGGATACCATGCCAAACGCGGAATCGCCGGATGAAGCGATGATCGGACATGCGGTCGAGATCCTTCGCGCGCACGGCGTGAACGCGGTATCGGGCAGGGCATGACCGCGGAGGCGGAATCGGATACGGAACGGGGAGGAAAACGCCATGATGCTGATCAGTGAACAGGACAGGCATTACATCGAAAACAAATACCATTTTGCCGATCGTGAGTTTGACGCGTTCAAACGCTGGAATTACCACGGAGAGGAATTCGATCCTTCGACGGGCCTGGACGACGACGCCATGCGGGAGATGCTTGCGGCAAAGGCGGCGGAGCTTGCGGGGCAGCCCCATCCGGTCATCAAGGCGGAGCTTTTCGCGCTGGTTCTGGACAATACCCGCATCGAAGTGAACGAGCATGACGCGTTTGTGGGGATCTGGTCGTGGAACCGTCCGCTGCGGCGCTTTACCGCGGATCCCTGGCAGGAGGAGATCCTGCCGTGTTTTCCGGAAGAGAGAAAACGCCTGAAGGAGAGCAGCGAGGCCGGCGGATCCTTCGGCTGGCTGGATTTTGACCATACGGTGCCGGACTGGGATTCCCTGATGGAACTCGGATTTCCGGGCATCCTGGCGCGCGCGCGCGCCTGTTATTCGGCGCTGGCGGAGCGGGGCGCGCTGACGGAGAAGAAGGAGGCGTTTTTCCGCGGCCTGGAGACGGAGTATCTGGCCGTACTGCGCCTGCTGGACCGGTTTGCCCGTTACGCGCGCACGAAGGGTTCTCCGCGGGCGGAAAAGATCGCCTCCTGCATGCAGCGCCTGCACGACGGAGCGCCGCAGTGCATGTACGACGCGATGCAGCTGATCTATCTGTATTTCATGATCAGCGAAAGCATCGACAATTATCAGGTGCGTTCCCTGGGCTACGGACTGGACGGCACGCTGTATCCGTTTTATGAGAAGGACAGGCGCGAAGGCGTGCCGGAGGAGGAACTGCGCAGCCTGATGGCGCATTTCCTGCTGCAGTGGTCGTCCATCGGCAATTACTGGGGCCAGCCCTTTTATCTGGGCGGCACGAACATGGACGGAAGCACGAAGGTGAACAGCCTGAGCCGGATGATCCTGGATGTGTACGACACCCTGAATATCTACAACCCGAAAATCCAGATCAAAATCGGAAAATCGACGCCGAAGGATTTCGTCCTGCAGGCGCTGGAAATGATCCGGGGCGGGAACAGCAGCATCGTGTTCTGCAGCGAGGATCACATCACCAAAGCGCTGATGACCGGCGGCGCGACCTATGAGGAAGCCCTGGACAGCGTGATCAGCGGGTGCTATGAATACAAGGTGAAGCGCAAAGGGATCGGAATGAGCTGCCAGTACCCGAATCCCGTGAAGCCGGTTTCCCTGGTGTTTGACAACGGGTTCGACCGGGTGACGGGCCGGCAGTTCGGCCTGAAGACAGGCGACGTGACGGGGTTCGGAAGCTTCGGGGAGTTTTATGAGGCTTACCGGAAACAGCTGGTGTACATGCTGGAGGAGGACTGGCGGGCGCTGGACCGCATCGCGACAAAAATCAACGATGTGAACCCCTCCCTGCTGTTTTCCGCCACGATCCCGGAATGCGTGGAAACCATGACCGACGCGCTGGACTGCGGCATCGAGAACCTGAGCGGGTTCACCTTCGGCGGGGTCGGGACCGCCGCGGACGCGCTGATGGCGGTTTATGAACTGGTGTATGAAAAGAAAGAGACTACCCTGGCGGAACTGAAAAAAGCGCTGGAAGCGAACTGGGAGGGCTATGAGGGGCTGCGCGCGAAAGCACTGAAATGCCGTCACAAGTACGGAAACGGCGACGTGATGGCGGATTCCTACGCCCGTGAAATCCTGCGCCTCGTGCGGGAAGAGGTGCTCGGCGGCAAAGTGAATTCCCACGGCGGCAGGCTGCAGCTGGAAGCGCATTCCGCGCGGGCGTTCATCATCAACGGCGAAAAGACCGCCGCGACGCCGGACGGACGGAAAGCGGGAGAAGAGATTTCCAAGAACGCGTCTCCGACTCCCGGTGCGGATCGCAGTGGCATTACCGCGCTGATCGAATCCGCGGTGGCTCTCTCACCGGATCTGTGCAACAACGGCTTTTGCCTGGACGCGATGCTGCATCCGAGCGCGGTGGCCGGTGAGGAAGGCCTGGAAGCCTTCTATGGGGTCCTGATGAGCTATATGCGCCGCGGCGGAGCGTCCATCCATTTCAATATCTTCAATACGGAGACGCTCAGGGACGCGCAGCGGCATCCGGAAAAATACAAAAACCTGCAGGTGCGCGTGTGCGGATGGAACGTGCTGTGGAACAACCTGCCAAAGAGCGAACAGGACGCGTACATCCTGCGCGCGGAGAACGCGGCGGGATGAGTGGTGCCTGCTGATCCCGATAGGTGCAGAACACGGATGAAAAACTGAATTTCCATAAACAAAACAGACGAAATTATATAAATGAAAGTGCCGAAAAAATATAAATAAAAGTTTCGAAAAAGTATAAATAAAAGTTCCGAAAAAATACAAACAGCTGTTGCCGAAACACCGCCGGTATGGTATGATAACACTGCAGTACCGGATGGAAGGATGATCGGTGTGGATTATGTGCACAGGATTATTGATGATGAACTTGACAGAAGAGCAGAGGCTTTTAATGCCGTCAGTATCGTAGGCCCCAAAGGATGCGGGAAAACGAGAACCGCAAGGGAAAGATGCAAAACGATCATAGAGTTTCAGGATGAAGAAAGACGCGACGGATATCTTTCCGTTGCGGAAACACAGCCATCCTTGTTTTTTCATAATCCGAAACCGATTCTGTTTGACGAATGGCAGGATGCACCGAAAATCTGGGGTGCTGTCCGAAAAGCATGCGATGACAATCCGGAAGCAACCGGCGAGTTCTTTTTGACGGGGTCGACGGGCAAAAGAATTGATACCCCTCATACAGGGACCGGGAGAATTTCCGAATTGACCATGTATCCGATGACACTTTGGGAAACCGGTGAGTCGAACGGTGCAATTTCACTGCATCGGATTTTGACAGATCCTTCCGCTCGGATTGATGGCATAACGTGCAATCTGAAACTGACGGATTTGTTTTTTGCCGCCTGTCGGGGCGGATGGCCGAGGTGTCTTGCACTGAAAACAGCGGCAGCAAAACTTGAAATTGCCAAGGATTACTGCAGACAGATCTATCAAAGGGATATCAGTTCCGTTGATGGAGTAAGACGAAATCCGGAGTGGGCCCGGATGCTGCTTTGGTCTTATGCAAGAAACATGGCAACGACAGCAAAAAAAACCAGCATTTATTCGGATGTCAGAGCCTCTGCCAATGTGACTGAGACGACGCTTTCTTCCTACATAGAAGCATTGGAGAAACTGTTTGTGATCAGGGATATTGATGCCTGGTCGCCGCAGATACGTTCCAAGACAGCAATACGCACGGCCAAAAAACACATTTTCACAGACCCCTCCATAGCTTTGGCGGTGCTTGGAATTCAGCCTGCCTATTTTCATAATGACCTCGATCTGTTTGGCCACGTTTTTGAGAACCTTGTGCTGAGAGATTTGCTGGTGTATGCCTCAGCGCATGATGCGAGGCTGTTTCACTATTCAGACGACGCAGGACTCGAAGCGGATGCGGTCTACCAGCTCTCTGACGGACGATATGGACTGATCGAGATCAAAGTCGGGGCGAATCGTATCGCAGAGGGAGAAGCGTCCCTGTGCAAATTCCGGAACCTGATCAGAAAGCATAATGAAGAGGCGCTCATCCATTCGGATCATCCCCGCCCTGTTTATCGCGAGCCGGATGCGCTGATCATTATCTGTGCCTCCGCACCAATGGCTTTTACAACGACGAAAGGCGTCAGGGTGATTCCTGTCGGATGCCTGAAGGATTAACTGAACCGATGTTTATCCCGTCTTTATCTTTTTCGGCCGGTACAGGTACGAATCTTGCGGAATGGGTCGATTGCGGTTAAAATTACCGGGGTGGTGATGGTGAATGATGGATCATGAAAAGTTGTTTCAAATCACAGACAGCCTGAACGGGGAATATATCGGCATGTGGGAGGACGTCTGCAATCTGGAGAGCCCCACGGGGGATAAGGCGGGCGTCGACGCGGTGGGGGAATACTTCGCGTCCCGCGCGCACGAAAAAGGCTGGTGGGTGGAGGTATATCCGCAGGAAAAGGCGGGCAATCCGGTCTGTATTGTGATGAATCCGGAAGCGGCGGGGCCGGCCGTGGTCCTGTCCGGGCACCTGGATACCGTGCATCCGAAAGGAATGTTCGGCACACCCGCGGTGCGCCGCGAGGGGGACAGGATCCTGGGCCCGGGCGTGGGGGACTGCAAGGGAGGCGCCGTCGCGGGTATGATGGCGATGGACGCCCTGTCGCGGGCCGGCTATGACGGCGGCCCTGTGATGCTGATCCTGCAAACGGATGAGGAGAACAGCAGCCGCGTGAGCGGAAAGGCGACCATCCGCTGGATCTGCGAAAGAGCAAAGGACGCGGCGGCGTTTCTG
>CADBNX010000071.1 GCA_902796115.1 uncultured Eubacteriales bacterium | reverse complement strand
TGAATTTTCGCTCTCAGTGGGCAAGCGCACTTTCGCGAAAATTCTCCTCGTACCGGCAAAGCCGGTACTGCGGATCGAATATGGAGGAGCCGCGGCCCCTCTATACCACCCCTTCAAATTTCGATTTTGGGCAAATCGTGTTGCACATCATTTGAAAAGGCGGTACTGCAGCACTTTCGTCTGCAGCACCGCCTTTTTTGACGTGCTCCCTGATATGGTTTTGGTAAATGCGGAGGGAAAATGAGACAAAGGGTAATATGCTGCTGTGTGGAGCCGCAGTACCGCGCGAGCCTTTGGGCGGAGCAAACCCTGGAAGGGCTGAGACGCGAGGCAATCCGAAAGAAAATGCATGTGCTCGAAATCAGTCCCGAAGCGGCGGACTGGATTTCCTGCGAAAGCCTGCGGCAGGAAGGCATGTGCGTAGTGATCGGAACCTCCGTGAACTGGACGCCCGAAACGGTCGGCAGGCTGCTCGCATCCGGAATTCAGCCGCTTCTGGTAAGCTTTGACGCGGGGGAACCGGGCGGAGTGCGTGGGCAGGTACTGATGGATCATGCCGGCGCGACGAAGAAACTGCTGCGTTATCTGGAAGCATGCGGAAAAAACAGAACCGCTTATTTTGCGTTCAATCCGGAATCCTACGCGGATATGGTCAAACTGAACACGGCGCGGCTCCTGGGAAAAGGGGAGGCGAAGGATGTTTTCCCAAACAGCGGGGATCTGCTCGCCTGCTGCAGGGCGCTGTTGGAGAGACACTGCGAATATGACTCGGTGCTTTGCGCGAATGACATCGCGGCGGTATCGCTGCTGCGGCAGCTGTGCCGCCATGACATCAGGGTGCCGGAAGACCTGTATCTGGCCAGCTATGGGAACCTGGCACTGGGCAGTCGGAGCGGACCGGGGATCACCTGTGTCACCCTGGATCACACGGAGATGGGACGGCAGGCCGCGGCGCTGTATGCCTGCCTGGGCCATATGCCTCCGGACTCCACACTGACGGTGCGTGTGCCGACCCGGCTTGTGATCCGCGGCTCCACCGCCGGATTCAGGCCGTCCGCTCTGCCGGAGGAGGAAACTGCGCGGAGCGAGTGCGTGGATTTTTATCGCGACCCGGAGGCCGGGGAACTGCTTGCCATGGAAGCGATGCTTTGCGGCTGCGATGAAACCGATATGAAAATGCTGTCCCTCATGGCGAAGGGAACGGGAAGCGAAGAGATGCAAAAACAGCTGTTCCTTTCGGCATCGGCAATTCAGTACCGGAAGAAACAGCTGATGAAAACGGCGGGATGCTCTTCCCGCACATGGCAGGAATTCCTGCGCAGATGTACGGAACTCGGAATTACAGCTTGAGGCCAGCGAGGAGCTGCTCAGCGGCGTCGCGCAGCGCCTCTTCCGAGGGGATTTCATCCGCCGGCGTATCGGAGGCGGTCATCACCATCAACAGGATGCAGGACTTACGGGAGGCGTCCGTATAGAGCGTAAACTGACGGTGTCCGATTTCAAGCGGAGCCTTCTCTTCTTCTTCGGTGTCTTCTCCTGTGTTCTGCATGGCGGAGATGACGGCATTTTCATCCTGATTGTCGTCAACGGTGCCGGAAATCCAATAGGAATCAAAACCGCCCACATTCTCGTGCTGCACTTCTCCGGCTTCATAGAACAGCTTATACCCCTTGAAAGAATCCATCTGTACTTCGGCAGTCTTTTCCTCCACGGGGCAGACATAGAAATGCTGCACGACGGCGTCGGGATCGACCGCGTCATAGTAGAAGCGCTGTTCCAGATCATCGGAACCGTTGCTGCTCATACTTTCGTTCAGTGTGTAGCCTTCCGGCGCGTCGTAAGTGCCCATTTTGTAGTAGCGGGGCTTGCTGCCGGTGCCGAAATTGCTGACCAGCCAGTTGCTTTCCACACCCTGAAGCTTACCGAAGAAATTGGGAATGGATCCGCCCGGGCCGACCGTGGCCTTGAGCAGCAGCCAGATGCCGAGGATCAGCAGGATGGCGACGGGAACGCCGATGATCAGCTTCAGGAAGAGGGCTTCCTTGCGCGCTTCTTCGGATTTGCGGACTGCGGGAGCTTTGCTTGTTTTTTTCTTTACGCCAGCCATGAAAAATCATTCCTCCGGTTCATTGATTTTGCCCTCATATTATAACCGATATGCCGCTTTTTTTCAATGGGTAATCCTGCGGTTGACAAAGAGCGCGGGAATGTTTATAATGATTTTGCCGGGAACGGGGAAAAAACCCAGGAAAGGACACGGCAGAGAGCGCACGCCGGCGGCTGGAAGCGGGCGCGGTGTCCGTGGGCAGTGCCCCCGGGAGCAGCCGGGGGGAAATGAGTATCTCCGGCCGAAGACGCCGCGTTAGGGCGCATGCGGTCACTGGAGTGGATCGCGGCTTGTGAGCAGAATCACGCGCCGTCTCTTGAAAGGGACGGCGCGTTTGTTTCGGGAGGAAAAATGCTTGCGTATTTCCGGCAGATGAAAGAAGACATCGACGCGGTGATGGAGCGGGATCCGGCGGTGCGGAGCCGTCTGGAGGTCGTGATGTGCTATCCCGGATACCGGGCGCTGCGGCGGCACCGGCGCGCGCACAGGGCATACCTGCGCGGGCATTTCCTGCTTGCCAGGGTGATCAGCGCCGGAACGTACCGGCGCACCGGGATCGATATCCATCCGGGAGCGAAAATCGGAAAGGGTTTTTTCATTGATCATGGTTCGGGCGTAGTGATCGGCGAGACCGCCGAAATCGGCGATCATGTGACGCTCTATCAGGGCGCCACGCTCGGCGGCACGGGCAAGGATACCGGGAAACGCCACCCGACACTCGGAAACGGGGTAACGGTGGGCGCGGGCGCGAAAGTGCTGGGGCCGATCACCATCGGTGATCATGTGAAGATCGGCGCGGGCGCGATCGTGCTCAAACCCGTGCCGGACAACTGTACGGTGGTCGGCAATCCGGGCCGGATCGTCCGCAGGCGCAAACCCGCGCCGGAGATCGATCTGGACCATGTGGATCTGCCCGATCCGGTGCTGGACGAACTGAAGCAGCTGGACGAGAGAATGGAACAGCTGGAAAAAACGGAACAGAAACAGGAGGATGAACATGCAGGTATTTAATTCACAGAGCCGGAAAAAAGAGGAACTGATCCCGCTGGAGGAAGGAAAAATCAAAATGTACGTCTGCGGACCGACGGTGTACAACTATATCCACATCGGCAACGCGAGACCGTTCATTGTGTTCGACGTGCTGCGCCGCTATCTGGAATACCGCGGCTACCGGGTGACCTATGTGCAGAATTTTACCGATATCGACGACAAGATGATCCGCCGAGCCAATGAGGAGGGCATCACGGTCAAGGAACTGGGCGACCGCTTCATCGAGGAGTACAAGAAGGATACGGCGGCGCTCGGGATCCGGCCCGCCACCGTGCATCCGCGGGCGACGGAGCATATCGGGGATATCATCCGGATGGTGCGCACCCTGCAGGAAAAAGGGTATGCCTATGAGGTGAACGGGGACGTGTACTTCGACGTGTCAAAGGATCCCGGCTACGGCAAGCTTTCCGGACAGAGCGTGGAGGACCGGGAAGCCGGAGCCCGTGTGGACGTGGACGAGGAAAAGAAAAAGAACGCGGCAGACTTCGCGCTCTGGAAGGCGGCAAAGCCCGGGGAACCTTCCTGGGGTTCGCCCTGGGGGCAGGGGAGGCCCGGATGGCATATCGAATGCAGCGCGATGAGCCGGAAATACCTGGGGGACACTTTCGATATTCACGCGGGCGGAAAGGATCTGCTGTTCCCGCATCATGAGAACGAGATCGCGCAGAGCGAATGCTGCACCGGAAAACCGTTCGCGCGGTACTGGATGCACAACGGTTTCATCAATATCGACAACGAAAAAATGAGCAAGTCCAAAGGGAATTTCTTTACGGTGCAGGACATCCTGAAGGAATACGACCCGGAAGACATCCGCATGTTCATGCTCAGCGCGCATTACCGCAGCCCGGTCAATTTCAGCCGGGAAATGATGGCGCAGGCACACGCTTCGCTGCAGCGACTGTACACCGCCAAGAAGAATCTGCTTTTCCTGCTTTCCCATGCGCCGGAAAAGCCCATGTCTGCGGATGAGGAGGCTGCGGCGGCTGAGATCGGGCAGGCGGAAGAGCGATTCCGCGCCGCGATGGATGATGATATGAATACCGCGGACGCGATCGGCGCGCTGTTTGACATCGTGCGCTGCGCCAATACCGCCCTGAACGGAGAGAGCGCGAAGGAAGCGGTAAAGCAGGCGCTGGATACCCTGCAGCGGCTGTGCGATATCCTGGGTCTGCTCGGAAAGGAAATCGAAACCGAGGTGCCTGATGAGATCAAAGCCCTGCTCTCCGCACGCGCGGACGCCAGAAAGAACAGGCAGTGGCAGGAAAGCGACCGGCTGCGCGGCGTACTGAAGGAAAAAGGATACCTGGTGGAGGATACGCCCCAGGGGCAGAAAGTGACGGCGATCTGAGATGGACGGCAGCAAAACGCGGGGTCTGACAGACGGCTTTTTTACGGGAATCAATTACTGGGCATCGAAAAACGCGACACGGATGTGGGATGACTATGATCCGGAAAGCGTGGAAGCGGATTTTGCGAAGCTGCGCGACGCGGGCGTCACCCATCTGCGCGTGTTTCCGCTCTGGCCTTCTTTTCAGCCGCTGACGGCGCTCTATACGCCGGCAAGCCATGTGGAGCCCTATGAATACCGGTTCGGGGAAGAGGCACTGCCGGATACCGAAGCCGGAAGGGCGGGCGTCAGCGAGGAAGCGTGCGGGCATTTCGAATCCTTCTGTTCGCTTGCGGAAAAGTACGGCCTGCGGCTGATCGTGGGACTCATCACCGGGCATATGTCCTTTCGCAATTTCATGCCTCCCGCGTTCGTCAACCTGCCGCTGATCGGAAACAGCACGGTGCTCAAATGGCAGCTGCGCTTCGTGCGGTATTTCGTGCGCCGCTTTCGGGACAGAGACTGCATCGCGGCGTGGGATCTGGGCAATGAAGTGAATAACATCGCGTCGCCCGGAGTTACGACGGAAGCGGATTTCTATACCTGGTGTTCGGCGATCGCGGACACGATACGCGCCAACGACGGAACGAGGCCGGTCGTATCCGGGATGGATTCCGCATCGCCGGAGAGGGGCATGGTCAATCTGCGCATGATCGGGGAAGTATGCGATATCCATACCTGCCATCCGTACAACATCTTTTCCACAAAAGCAGATCCGCTGCCGACCATGAAGCCGATCCTTGATCCGGTATTCAAGTGCAGAATGTACGAGGATCTGTCAAAAGTGCCGACCTTTGTGCAGGAATTCGGCGCGATCGGATATCTGAACTGCTCGGAAAAAACGGAGGCCGCCTTCTACCGCGCCGCGGCATGGGCGGCGCTGACGCACGGATGCCACGGCGTGATGTGGTGGTGCGCCTTCGATCAGGGGCAGCATCGGTTCGCGCCGTACGACTGGAACAACATCGGCAGCGATTACGGTTTCTTCGGCAGGGACGGCAGGGCCAAGCTCATTGCGGAAGAGAATCTCCGTTTCAAAACCGTTCTGGCAAAACTGCCGGGCGGAAAACTGCCGCCGCACAGGACGGACGGCGTGATCCTGGTGCCGCGGGACAACGGCGACGCGGATCCGGACAAGCTGCGCGCAGCTTTCCTGCTGGGAAAACAGGCGAACCTTGATTTTCGCTTCAGCTATTCCCCGGATCCGATCCCCGACGCGCCGCTGTATGTGCTGCCGAGCCTGGAAAGCAATCAGTCCATTCCGGCACACAGGCTGGATGAGCTGCTCAATAAGGTCAGAGAAGGCGCGGTGCTCTATCTTTCCCTCGGGAAAGCGCTGTTCCGGGATATACCGGCCATGACCGGGGTCGAAATGGCTTACCGCGCCTGCGTGCCCGAAGAGAGGAAACTGTGCCTGGACGGAGCGGAACTGCCGCTGTTCTGCCCGGTGCGGTATGAGATTGAAAAGACGGAAGCGGAGGTATTGGGCAGGGACGCGCAGGGAAGACCGATGTTCTTCGAAAAACGGCTCGGAAAGGGAAAAGTATTTTTCCTGACGGCACCGCTTGAAGAATACGCGGGCATGAAACCCGGTGTTTTCTGGGACGGACAGCAGCCGCCGTATTCCCTGGTTTACCGGTACCTGGCGAAAGCCGCCGGAGGGAGGCGTATCGCGGACAGTGATTCACCGTGGGTACGCCTGACCGAGCACCCGATTGATGAAAACAGCGCGTATCTCGCGGCAGTCAATTACGCGCCGCAGGCGCAGACGGCGCATCTGACGCTGAGAGAGGGGAAACTGGAGACGCCTGAAGGGAAGCCGCTTGAGAGCACGGCGGTATCGCTGCGGGAAAATGACGGTGTGATCCTGATCTGGCGCAGATGAGAAAAACGGGGCTGCCGCAGAAATGTAAATACGGCAGCCCCGTTTTTCATAACAGACCGGATCCGGATGAAGGATGAACGCGGCTCCCCGGCAAGGCGCCGCAGGGCAGTCCCGTTTCCGTCATCACCCGGATGCGCTTTCGGATCTTTCTTCTTTCCGGTTCTCTTTCCGGAATTCACGGGGAGAAATACCGAAACGTTTTGCGAATATACGGCTGAAATAGAGCGGATCGTCATATCCGCACAGCTCCGCGATATCCCGTACGGACAGCGCGGTGCCCTTCAGGTATTCCGACGCGTGACGCAGGCGGATGGAGATGCGGTACTGCAGGGGTGAAACGCCGTACAGGGCCGAGAATTCATGCGTAAAGCGGTATATATCAAAACCGCAGAGCGCCGCGTACGTTTCGACCGGTTCGTTCCGCGCCCATTCGCGCGCTATTTTCTCTGCCGCCGAGGAAATCAGAAGGCGGGCCCGGTCGGTATTTTCGTTCCAGCCCTGTGTTTTTCGTCTGCCGCAGAAGGCGAGCAGTTCCCACAGCATCGCGGAGCAGAGTTCTTCCCCGAGCGGGGAGGAACTCTGTTTTTCCAGGGAGATCCGTTCGAAAAGACGGATCAGGGTTTTGTCACATCCTGTCTGAAACAGACCGAAGTTCAATCCGCATCGGCGCGTTATGTCCGATGCCGTGCTACCGCTGTAATGGACCCAGTGACTCAGCAGGGGACGGCCGACGTCCCAGGCGTATTCCTGCGGTGTGCCGGGCAGATACAGAAACGCGGAACCGGTGCGGGCTTCGGTAATCGTATTTCCATGGAAAAAACGGATGGCGCCAGTTTCGATCAGGATCAGCTGAAAATCCTTTCTTCCGGCCGGACGTCGGACGGTGCAGATATCGCCTGCCGCGTATCCTTCCGGCTGGGTATTCGTGCCGCAGGAATTGACGGCGAGCGGGCGGTCGCGGATCTCTCTGTCCGTCGTATCCTGCGCCGCGTCGTGAACATGGAGCATAGTCTCACCTCAGGGAAAAGCATAGCAGGAATATGCAAAAAAGTCCATATTTTTCCGCAAATTTCCCTATGGCACGGATGCTGCGGCAGGCGTACAATACAGCTCGGGACCGAGGAAAGAAACGGAGGGAGTAAAATGAGCAAAAAAATCGTTCTGATCGGCGCGGGAAGCTATGTGTTCACCCGGAACCTGGTGCGTGATATCCTGACTTTTCCGGCCTTCCGGGACGCGGAAATCGCGCTGGTGGATATCGACCCGAAGGGACTGGATTTCAGCCGCAAAGCGGTGCAGCGCATCATTGAAGCCGGAAATTATCCTGCAAAGGTGACGGCGACGATGGACCGCCGGGAAGCGCTTCCGGGGGCGGACGGCGTGCTGTCGATGCTGATGGCGCAGCCGCTGGAGGTGTTCCGGAGGGATCTTGAAATCTGTGAGAAATACGGGGTCAAAATCAATGTGGGCGATACGCGCAACCCCGCGGGCATTTTCCGCTTCCTGCGCACGGCGCCCGTGATGCTGGATATCCTCCGGGACGTGGAAGAGCTCTGCCCCGGCGCAATCTTCCTGAATTACACGAACCCGATGGCGATGCTCTGCCGCGCGATGCAGGAAAAGGCGGAAAGCGTCACGGTGACGGGACTGTGCCACAGCGTGCAGGGCGGAATCAGCAAGTTCGCGAAGATCCTGAATATCCCCGAGGAAGAAATCCGCTATGTATGCGCGGGCATCAACCATATGGCATACTATCTGAAGCTGGAGCGGAACGGGGAGGACCTGTATCCGCTGCTCCGGAAGAGAACGCTGGAAGATCGGGCCGTATACGAGGACGACATCGTCCGCAATGAGATGTTCCTTGCGACGGGGTACTATGTGACCGAATCCAGCGGGCATTTTTCCGAGTATACCCCCTGGTTCCGCAAAAAAGAGGAATACCTGCAGAAATACTGCTACCGCGGCACCAGCTGGAATACGGGACGCACGAATTTCACCATCGAAGTCCGGGAAAAGCGCGCGGCGGATTTTGACAGCGAGCTGAAGAAATTCCTGACGGAACCCATCGATCTGAAGCGCGGGAACGAATATGCTTCCCGGATCTTCAACGCGATCCTGGGCGACGGGGAAATGTACCGCTTCAACGGCAACGTGCGCAACTGGAACCTGGTGGATAACCTGCCGCAGGGCGCGTGCGTGGAAGTGCCGGTGCTTGCAAGCAAAAACGGACTGGAAGCGATCCACGTCGGGTCCATTCCGGACGCGGTACTTCCGCTGATGCAGCTTTCCAGCCAGATCGAGGAAATGGCGGTGAAGGCCTGCCTGACCGGGGACAGGGAACTGATTTATCAGGCGATGATCTATGACCCGCTGGCCTCGAGCGTGCTGGATCTGCGGGATATCCGCGCCATGACCGACGAACTGTTCGCGTTCAGCGAGCCCTGGCTGCCGCAGTTCGCGAAATAAACAGTTCGCGCGGTCACCGGAAAAACGCCGGCCTGACAACGCGAAATCCAACAAAAGAACAAAACTTGATGTTGACAATCCGAAACGCCTGTGGTATCTTTATTGCGTTTACGTGAGGCGTTTTATCGGACGGGTTCAGGGGAGGGCATGATGCCCATAGTCCGAACAGGTGCCTGCGTGAACGGGCGGTATCAGAACATTGCGGCCGGATGGCTGTAATTAAACTGTGAGGAGGGAGTTCATTTGGCAAAGAGAGCAATTGCGTTCCTGATGTGCGTGATGCTGGCCCTGACGGCAGTATGCGCACTCGCCGCTTCGCCGGGAGAAACGGTGAATGTGGTGCTGAAGGCCAACTCTGATCCGAAAGGCGCGGTGATTGCAAAAGTCGCGCTTGACTATGACCACGCGGTATTTGAAGTCGTGAAGGTCATCGATCAGACCGGCAAGGAGTCCTCGTTCAAGACCGGTGAAAACATCACCTACATCGGTACGGAAGCCCTGACAAACGGCGGCAGCCTGAGCGACACGGTCTTCTTCAAAATCAAGGACGGCGCCGCGGACGGCACCTACCAGATCAAGGGCACAGTCTCAGAAGCGTACGACATCAACGGCAACGCGGTGACGTTTACGGTGGCACCGTTCGAGATTGTGATCGGCGGGGCGGCAGGCCGCATACCTGGTGATGCAAATAACGATGGATCAGTAGATGGACGGGATACCATCAGAATACTGCGGTACATCGTTGCTGAAGATCCAAGCACAGTACAGATCAATTTGGCAAATGCGA
>CADBNX010000070.1 GCA_902796115.1 uncultured Eubacteriales bacterium | reverse complement strand
TGACGCCTGCCATGTGCTGGTTCTGCCGGAAAGGCGGAAAGCAGAAATTCTCGCAGAAGGATATCGCGGGAATGAAAGCTGCCGCCGCCTTCCGGGCTGCGGACAGGAACCCTTATTCCTGGAACATGGAGTATTATCCGTATGCGGACGGCAGCGGTTATGAAGCCCGGTTCTTCAGATGCGGGATCTGCGTGCTCATGAAGGAACTAGGGCTTTATGAGTATGTCCCCGCCATGTGCAGACTGGACTACACCATGGCCGACGTCGGCGGGGGCTGCCGGTTTGTCCGGGATAATACGCTGGCCTCCGGCGGACCATATTGCGACTGCGGATACAAAAGACTGTCCTGAAGGGAAAAAACATGAAGAAGAAAACCTGGGACCTGTACGCGCCGATATATAAGAAAGCGATGCAGGCAGATCAGAAGATCTATGATTTTATGTACGAACGGATTCCCGTCATGATCCGGGATATGGAAGTCCTGGAGATCGCAACCGGTCCCGGTCTGCTGGCAAAGCATGTGGCCCCGGCTGCGAGGCGGATGATCGCCACGGATTATTCCGACGGCATGATCGCCCAGGCGAAAAAAGGAGACTGTCCCGCAAACCTGACCTTCGAGGTGGCAGACGCGATGAACCTCCCCTATCCCGACCGTTCCTTCGACGCGGTACTGATCGCCAACGCCCTGCACATCGTGCCGGACCCGGAAAAAGCACTGAGCGAGATCGCCCGTGTGCTGCGACCCGGCGGCCTGCTGATCGCTCCCACCTTTGTGGAGCACAAGGGCACCCTGGGCAGCCGGATCTGGTCCGGCATCCTGCGGATCGCCGGGGTCCGGTTCGAGCATCAGTGGTCCGGGCCGGAATACCTGAAGTTCCTGCAAGACAACGGCTGGGAGGTTGAGTTCAGCCGGGAGATGGCGGCCCGCATCGCCCTGATGTATGCGGAGTGCCGGAGAAAGGAATGACTGCCGTGAAAAAATACACACCGGAATGCCTGGTGAACGCCAGCCGGTACCGGAAACTGTTTTCGACCCTGCCGGAAGAAGTCCGGCGGGACGTTTACAGCCGGATGCGTGAACTGCTGGTTGAGGAGCAGCGGTGGTGCGACAGGGGAAACTGGCTGCACATCGCCCAGATCCTGACGACCGTCGCCCTGTATGAAACGCTGCAGAAGCACGGAAAGAGCGAACCCGAAACCTTCAGGATCGTTTCGGAAGCCATGTGGGCGGAGCTGGAGCCGAGGAAGCGCTTCTTCCGGAAGATGGCGCGCCTGCCCTTCTGCCTGTCCCTGATGAAAAAAGTGCTGCCCATGGGGTTCCGCAAAGGATCGGGCGCCGGCTGGAAGTATGTCTGGCACCTGGACAGCGACCCGAAGGACCGGTTTCATTTCGAGTGCCATGAGTGCCTGTATCTTCATATTTTCGGCGAGCGGAACCTGATGAAGCTGGGCGCCATGTTCTGCCACTCGGACGTGATCGCCTTCGGTATGCTGCCCTATACGGATTTCCGGCGCACAAAGACCCTCTGCCAGGGCGGCGACTGCTGCGATTTTGATTTTGTCCGGCATAAAACGGATGCCGGAAACGGCTGGGAGCGGTTCCCCAGCATCTGAAGAAAAAGGAAAAAAAGCCTCCGGACCTGTTCGGTCCGGAGGCTCTGTTGTTCAGCCGGTTATCAGGCCGCGTCTTCAGCGGCTTCTTCCCCCTGGTCCTCGCTCTCGTAGGGCACGGCGGTTTCGCCGACGTCAGCCGTCAGGGTTTCCCCGTCCAGGGTCACGTCCGTGTCGCAGCTGTCGATGACGCTGTTCACGGCACGGCCGGCTACGGCACCGGGAGTAACCGCGCCCGCGACGGAACCCTTCACAGAGCAGTTACTGATCCGGAAGGCAGATTCCTCACCGAAGAAGAACAGGCCGGTGCCCACCAGGCCGCCCACGTGGGTCGCACCGGGAACGTCCATCTTTACAGTCACCCTGCAGTTGTCGATGATGCCGGGGTACTGGGTGGTGACGACGCCTTCTTTTTCCGCGATGATGTTGCCGTCGGAATGGGTGCCGGCGTAGCCGCACAGTCCGCCGATGGCGTGGCCGCCCTTTGCGCTTGTGATTTCCACGTCAGCCGTGCAGTTGGTGACAGAATCCATCATTTCCAGGCAGCCGGCGATGCCGCCCATGCCGACGGGTTCGTTGCCCTCCGCGACGACTTTGCCCTGCGCTGTGCATTTGTCGATCCCGCCGCCGAGGCTGCCGCCGATGACCAGGCCGCCGCATTCCGCCACGTCCGCCTGCACGATCCGGCCGGAGGAGAAGTCGTTGTCTCCCAGCACGCGGATCGTCGTGCCTTCCACAGTACAGTTGGTAATGAAGCCGGAGGAATTGCCGCCGGCGATCCCGCCGATGCAGTTGACGCCGGCAATGCTGTTCTCACCGGTCAGGGTGACGTTGGAGACGGAGCCGCCCATGTTGTAGCCCACCACGCCGCCGATGGCCATGGAGAAATCGTCCGTGCAGCTGATGCTGACGTTCTTCACGTTCAGGTTTTTCACTTCGCCCAGGTTGATGCCCACCACGCCGACGCCGCACACGGGATAGTCGGAGCTGAAGGTCACGTTGGAAACAGTGTATCCCTGCCCGTCCAGAACACCCATGAACATCACGCTCATGTTGCTCATGTCAGCCAGGTCCAGGTGGCCGATGGGCTGCCAGGCGGCGCCGGCCAGGTCGATATCCGCGGTGAGGGCGAAGTATACACCGGCGTAGCCGCCGGCGCTGCCGTCGTTCACCGCGGCGGCGAGCGCCAGCAGCTGGTCCGCCGTAGCGATCTGATACGGATCCGCTTCCGTACCGGAACCGCCGGCGAAGGGGCTCTCTTCCGCCAGGGCGAAAGCGCTGAGGGAAAGGGCCAGGAGCATGGCCAGAAGGATGGAAAGCAGTTTCTTCATTGAGGGAGTCCTCCTTAGGTAAAATAGTTTGTATGTCGTCGCTTTCGCGGGGACACCTGTGTCAGGCGATCTTCCAGGAAGCCGCTTCCCGGCGGCCTTCCACGAAGGTCTTATAGATGCCTTTCTTTCTGATCAGCTCGTCGTGGGTGCCGTGCTGGACGATCTGTCCGTTATCCACCACGAAGATCTGGTCCGCGTTCCGCACGGTCTTCAGCCGGTGCGCGATCATGATGATCGTCTTTTCCTTTGTCAGTTCTTCAATCGCGGCGGTCAGCTCGGTTTCACTTTCCGGGTCCACGTTGGCTGTGGCTTCATCCAGGATGATGATCGGCGCGTCCTTCATAATCGCCCGGGCGATGGAGATGCGCTGCTTCTCGCCGCCGGAGAGGCTGGCGCCGCCCTCGCCGATCACGGTCTCGTATCCGTCCGGCAGGGCCATGATGAAGTCGTGGCAGCGGGCCTTTTTCGCCGCTTCGACGACCCGGTCCATGGAGGCTCCCGGCTCACCGAAGCGGATATTGTTGGCGATGGTATCCTCAAACAGGTAGACGTTCTGGAAAACAAAGCTGAAGTTCTTCATCAGGGAATCGAAGCTGTAATCCTTCACGTTCCGGCCGCCCAGCAGCACCTGTCCGCCCTGCACGTCCCAGAACCGGGCCATCAGGTGGCACAGGGTGGTCTTGCCGCCGCCGGAGGGACCGACAAAGGCACTCGTGGTCTTTTCCGGAATGGTCAGGCTCACGCCGTCGATAATCTTCCGCCGGTCGTAGGAGAAATCCACGTTCTTCAGTTCGATGTCCCGCTTTGCGGGGGTGACGTCCGCGCCGTCGATGTCCATGGGCGGCATATCCAGGATTTCCTTTGTCTTTGTAACGGCGATGTTGATATTCCGCATCAGAGCCGTAAATGAACTCATGGAATCCAGGCTGTCATAGATCATGAAGGACGCCGCCATCATCATGATGCAGTAAAGGAGCGTCATCGTTCCTCCAAAATAAAACTTCAGACTCATGATGCACATGACCACGCCGGTCATCTTTGTTGCAAGGTTCTGCAGGGTGACCCAGGGAATGACGGTGTATTCCAGATGTGTGTCCGCTCCCTGCTTCTCAATGATCGCAGCGTCCAGTTTCTTGGCGGCGTCGTCTGTCATGGAATAATTCTTGACTTCGGCGATGCCCTGTACATATTCAATCACCTGTGACACCAGATCTTCATCCGCCCGGTGTTTCCTGGGGGCCGCAGGACGCGTCGCCTGCTGCATGACCGCATTAAAGATGATGTACAGAACAACACCGGCTGTCAGCACCAGACCGATCCGCCAGTCAAAAGCATACACAAAGCAGGTGATCACCAGGGTCGTAAGGATGCCCTGCGTGGTGATCATGACGATCCGCGTCGCGATATCCGCCAGGGATTCCATGGTATTGGTCGTTACATTAGTGATCGTCCCCAGAGAATTCCTGTTGAAGAACCCCATCGGAAGATACCGCAGATGCTCGGCGATCTCGATCCGTTTATGGGCGCAGGAATGGTAGCCGGCCTCGCACTGAAGCATCGTGGTTTTCAGATTGATCAGAAACTGACCCAGCACAGAAACGATCATGATCGCAAGCGACAGCCAGAAATGCTTCATGGTCATCTGCCCGTCGATCAGGCCCTGAACAACAACAGCGATCGCAGTGATGCGCAGCGCGGCGAAAACGGCTTTTACAACACCCAGGACAATTGCCAGATATAACTTGTTCCGGTCTTCTTTACTGCAGAAACCGAAGAACATTTTCAATGTCTTAAACATCGTTTTCCCCCTCCTTTGCAGCGATATGCGCCTGCCACATCCTGCGGTACAGTTCACTCTTTTCCAGTAATTCATCCTGCCTGCCGCACGCTTCCACGCAGCCCTCATTGATCAGGATAATCTGGTCTGCGGATGCAATCGTCGACAGCCTGTGGGCAATCACAAGAAGCGTTCTGCCCTGAACGAGTTTTGCCACACTGCGCTGGACCAGCGCTTCGTTTTCGGGATCGGTATACGCGGTGGCTTCATCCAGGATGACGACCGGCGCGTTTTTCAGCATCGCCCTGGCAATGGAGATCCGCTGACGTTCCCCTCCCGACAGATGGCTGCCGGAGCCGCCGCAGATCGTCTGATACCCGTTTTCCAGTCCCCGGATAAACTCATGGCAGCCGCATGCTTTCGCCGCCTCCATTACCTGTTCGTCCGTTGCTTTTGGATCACCGAGACGGATATTCTCCATGACGCTCATGTCGAACAGATAATTATCCTGGGAAACATAGGCGATCATCTTCTGATAATCGTCCAGCGGGATTTCCCGGATATCCACGCCGCCGAACGTGATGCTGCCGCTGCCCGCGTCCCAGAAAGACGCGATCAGCTTGGCGATCGTGGACTTGCCGGAACCGGAGGGTCCTACCAACGCATTGACGGTTCCTTCTTTGATCGTCAGGTTAACGCCATGCAGAACCTCGTCTTTCTTATACGCAAAGCGGACATCCTGAAGGACGATATCCGTACCCTGCGGCTGATGCGCCATCTCGTCCGGCCGGATGAGCTCCGGCTTTTCCAGGATATCCGCCACTTCTCCGACGATGGTTCCCAGTTTGGTCATATCGTCCATATAGCTGGCTGCCATGACAAAGGGTGTAATCAGGCCAAGTGAAAGAATGATCAGCATCAGAAGATCCGGCGCAGTCACGGAACCCTTTATAAAGAACGACACCCCGAAGGGGAGGAGTGCCAGCAGCGTGGCAGGCATCAGCACCAGAGCCAGATTCTGATACACATTGCAGCGGCGCATCCACTCAATAAAGCAGTCTGCCCCTTCCCTTGCCGCCACAACGAATTTCTCATAGCTGGTCTTTGCCTTACCGAAGGCTTTGATGACTTCAATGCCGCCGATGTATTCCACCGCGGTATCATTCAGCGCTTTGGTCTTGATAACCGTATTCTCATAGCTTTCCCGGCCGCCGCGCATCATCAGCATGAAGAACGAACCGCCAACAGGAACCGTGATCAGGGAAAGGAGCGCCAGCCGCCAGTCAATGTGCAGCATATAGGCAAAGACCACGAACGGGATGATCATGTTCGCCGTGAACTCCGGGATCATGTGGGCGAGCGTCGTCTCTATGGAATCCACACGCTCCACGATGATGTTTTTATACGTTCCGGAGGATTCGTCCAGAACATCTCCGAGAGGCATCCTTGCCAGTTTCTTTGTAAGGCGTCTCCGGATATTCGCCAGCACCTCGAACGTCGCCTTATGCGACAACGTGGTCGACGCTGCGTGAAACAGCCGGTCCAGCACAAAGAACAGCGCCATCATCAGGCACTGCCTCAGGCAGAAATTGAAATCCGCGTTTCTTTCCAGCAGCGCCCTGACAATATTCGCCATGAATATGTAGGGAACAAAACCGGAAACGACACTTAGAAGCGCCAGCAGGACACTTCCCGCGTAGCTGCTCCGTTTGCTGCCCGCAAACTCCATGATCCAGCTTAGAGTACTGCGCTTCTTAACCTTGTTCTTCTGCGTTTGTCTGTCCATAAGCTTTTATCCTCCAAGTTAGTTATTGCTAACTCTTGTATAATATACAACGCCTTCTCCTGAAACATTTTCCGGAAGGCGTCAATATCCGAAGAACTCTCTCCAGCCCCTGGAGAAGAACCGGTCCAGGGTATCTGCATAATGCATGGCATCCTCTCGGGTAAAGCCATGCTCTACCGTCTGAAATACCGCATTGACATTGGCCGTGGTCAGAAGATGAAGCTCCTTTTCGCTGAAATCATTGATCTTTACTCCCTGTTCCTTAAGAAGCTTCATGAAGGACAGGGTCGTCTCCTCCTCCAGTACGGCCAGATCGTGAAGGAACCCTTCATACTTTGTCCCCTGAGATTTACAGATGATCAGCCGGAAAGCATCCAGATGCTCATAGATATAAGCGATCGCAATCCCGGCGTCACGGCCGGTATCCCAACAGCTTAAGTCTCCCGATCCAATGAACTGCTCCTGAACATTTATTTCCTGGCGGAATAAAGCAAGCAGTCCCTCATAAGCGGGTTCA
>CADBNX010000069.1 GCA_902796115.1 uncultured Eubacteriales bacterium | reverse complement strand
CCATCATACGGGACAATCCCGATCTGCCCGCGTTTGAGAAGTTTGACGATCTGCTCGGGGGGATCCTTGAAGCGCTCGGCAAATGAGCGATGCCTTTTTCAACCGGCCGGACGGCCGGGCACGCTTCCGGCGGCTGTCGGAACGTATCTGCATGAATTTTCTTTTTCGGTCCGCACAGTTCCTTCATGACAGGAACTGTGCGGACATTCATGGTTATGGGGGATACTGTGGGGAATGAGAGACAAACTGCCGAAAAAAGTTTTGAAAAGGGCTTGACAAATGATGAATAATCATGTAGTATTCATGCATATTTATTCTAAGGAGGATGGTTATGAAGAAATCTGAAATCAAAAAAGTCGCGCTTGCATACTCGGGCGGGCTGGATACATCCATTATTATTCCCTGGCTGAAGGAAAACTACAACAATTGCGAGGTCATTGCCGTATCGGGAAACGTGGGCCAGGGAGACGAGCTGGACGGACTCGAGGAAAAAGCGATCAAAACCGGCGCAAGCAAGCTGTATGTGCTGGACCTGACCGACGATTATGTGGATAACTACATCATCCCGACCATGAAGATCGGCGCGGTGTACGAGGATTATCTGCTTGGAACCAGCCACGCGCGGCCCTGTATCGCCAAAGGACTTGTGGAAGTAGCGCTCAGGGAGCATGTGGACGCCATCTGCCACGGCTGCACCGGAAAAGGCAACGATCAGGTGCGCTTTGAACTTGCGATCAAGCATTTTGCACCCAACATGCCCATCATCGCGCCGTGGCGGGAATGGAGCATCAAATCGCGCGACGAGGAAATCGATTATGCCGAGGCGCATCATATTCCGCTTCGGATCAACCGGGAAACGAATTACTCCAAAGACAAGAACCTGTGGCATCTGTCCCATGAGGGAATGGATCTGGAGGACACGGGAAACGAACCGCAGTATGAAAAAGCAGGATTCCTGGAGATGGGCGTATCGCCGCTGCAGGCGCCGGATGAGCCCGAATACATCGAAATCGAATTCGAACAGGGCGTCCCGACCGCACTGAACGGGGAAAAGCTGAGCGCGAAGGAAATCATCCTGAAGCTGAATCAAATCGGCGGAAGGAACGGCATTGGTCTGCTGGATATCGTGGAGAACCGGCTGGTGGGCATGAAGTGCCGCGGCGTATACGAAACCCCGGGCGGAACCATCCTCTACAAGGCGCATCAGACGCTTGAAAGCATATGCCTGGATAAGATGACCATGCATGAGAAACAGAAGCTGTCCATTACCTTCGCGGAACTGGTTTATAACGGGCAGTGGTTTACCCCGCTGCGCGAAGCGCTTTCCGCGTTCGCCGACAAAACGCAGGAGCATGTGACGGGGAAAGTGCGGCTGAAGCTGTATAAGGGCAATATCATCAAGGCCGGCGTCTGGAGTCCTTACTCCCTGTATTCCGAGAAGATCGCCACCTTCGGGGAGAGCGATTACAAACAGAGCGACGCGGAAGGCTTCATCAATCTGTACGGACTGCCCATTGCGGTGCAGGCAATGGTGGACGGAAAAGGAAAATGACGGACGTATTCATTGACGGGAGCGCCGGGACGACCGGCCTCCGGATTCGCGAAAGACTGGAAAAACGGGCGGATATCCGTCTGATCACGCTGCCTGAGGCGGACAGGAAGGATCCGGAGAAGCGCCGGGAAGCGCTCAACGACGCGCAAATCGTTTTCCTGTGCCTGCCGGATGACGCGGCCAGGGAAGCGGCCGGATGGATCGGGAACGGGCATACCCGCGTGATCGATACCTCCACCGCGCACAGGGTGCATCCGGACTGGACCTACGGGTTTCCGGAGCTGAAGGGACAGCGGGAGAAAATCCGCGCGTCGCGCAGGATCGCCAATCCGGGATGCCACGCAAGCGGACTGATCGCGCTGATCGCCCCGCTCAGGGATGCGGGCTTTCTGAAGCCGGACGCGCAGGTTTCCTGCACGAGCATCACGGGCTATTCCGGCGGCGGAAAAAAGATGATCGCGGAATACGAGGGGGAGGACGCGTCCCCGCTGCTGCGCGCGCCGCGCTTCTACGGTCTTTCACAGCAGCACAAGCACCTGCCGGAGATGAAGCGCTGGGCGGGGCTTGAAAACGACCCGGTTTTCATGCCCGTTGTGTGTCCCTATTACGCCGGCATGGAGACGATGATCCCGCTGAGCCGGGAAAGCGTGAAGGGCACCCCGGAGGAGGCGGCGGAAATCCTCGCTTCCTGCTACCGGGACGAAAGCATCGTGCGCTTTGAAAGCGGCTGCGACGAATCGGGCTTCCTGTCCGCCTGCGCGTTCGCCGGCAGGGACGATATGCAGCTTTCTGTATTCGGAAACGGGGAACGCTTCGTACTGACGGCGCGTTTTGACAATCTGGGGAAAGGCGCGTCCGGCGCGGCGATCCAGAACATGAACCTTTTGCTCGGCGTTGACGAAAAGACCGGGCTGGTGACGGGAGGAACAGATGAAAATCATTGAGGGCGGCGTTTGCGCGGCGAAAGGCTTCCGGGCGGCGGGTATTCACTGCGGCATCCGGAAGAACAGGGAGAAAAGGGATCTTTCCCTGATCGTGAGCGACTGCGACGCGGCAGCCGCCGCGGTATATACCACCAATCTGGTGCAGGGCGCGCCGCTCGCGGTGACCAGGCGGCACCTGAAATCCGGAAAAGCCCGCGCCATCGTATGCAACAGCGGGAACGCGAACACCTGCAACAAGGACGGCGAAGAGGTCGCGGAAGAAATGTGCGTCATCGCGGCGCAGGCGCTTGGAACAGAGCCCGAACGGATGATCGTGGCTTCCACGGGTGTGATCGGGCAGCGCCTGTCCGTCGAACCCATCCGGAACGCGATGCCGCTTCTCGCGTCGCTGCTCAGGACCGACGGAAGCGCTCTTGCCGCCGAAGGCATCATGACAACGGATACCGTGATGAAGGAAGCGGCGGTGGAATTCACACTCGGCGGAAAAACCTGCCGCCTCGGAGGCATCGCGAAGGGCAGCGGCATGATCCATCCCAATATGGCCACCATGCTGGTATTCATGACGACGGACGCCGCCATTTCGCCCGGGATGCTGCAGAAAGCGCTTTCGGGCGACGTGCGGAAAACCTTCAACCGGCTCAGCATCGACGGTGATACCTCCACCAACGACATGGCGGTGCTGCTCGCGAACGGCTGCGCGGGAAATCCGACGATCGATTCCGACAATGCGGACTTTGCCGAGTTCATGAAAGCGCTCAATACCGTGACCGTTCACCTGTGCCGCCTGATCGCGGGCGACGGGGAAGGCGCCACCAAGCTGCTGGAGTGCACGGTGCGGGGCGCGAAGACGGAAGAAACCGCGGCGAAGGTGGCTAAATCCGTGATCTGCTCCAGCCTGCTCAAGGCGGCCATGTTCGGCGCGGACGCAAACTGGGGCCGGGTGCTGTGCGCCATCGGCTACAGCGGCGCCGATGTGGATGTGAGCCGGGTCGACGTGGATTTTCACAGCGCTGCCGGCACGGTCTGCGTGTGCCGCGGCGGATGCGGCATCGATTTTTCCGAGGAAGAAGCAAAAAAAGTGCTGTCTGAGAAGGAAATCGATATTCTGATCAGCCTGGGAGAGGGAGAAAAGAGCGCCACGTCCTGGGGATGCGACCTGACCTATGATTATGTGAAGATCAACGGGGATTACCGTACCTGACGCGGGAGGAAAACGCGATGCAGATCGACTTTACGAATCAGCAGCGGGCGGAGGTGCTGACGCAGGCTCTGCCCTATATCCGCCGGTATCGCGGGAAAATCGTGGTGGTCAAGTACGGCGGAAACGCGATGATCAATGAGGAACTCAAGCAGCAGGTGATGGAGGATCTGGTACTGCTGTGGCTGATCGGGGTCAAAACCGTGCTGGTGCACGGCGGGGGTCCGGAAATCAGCGACATGATGCAGCGCCTCGGAAAAGAGCCGGTATTTGTGGACGGGCTGCGCGTGACCGATCGGGAAACGGTGGATATCGTGCAGATGATCCTGGCCGGCAAGATCAACAAAACGCTGGTGAACCTGCTGCAGATGAAGGGCGGAAAAGCGATCGGCCTCGCGGGAATGGACGGACGGCTGATCCAGGCGCGGATGCGGGATGAGCGGCTCGGATTTGTGGGCGACATCACGCATATCCATATCAAACCTGTGCTGGATCTGCTGGAAAAGGGCTATATCCCCGTTGTGTCCACCATCGGGTGCGACGCGGAAGGCAATACCTACAATATCAACGGAGACACGGCGGCGGCGCATATCGCGGGGGCTCTGCAGGCGCAGACCCTGATCATGATGACCGATATCGCCGGGATCCTGCGGGACAGGAGTGACCCGGCCTCCCTGATTCCGGAGGTGACTGTCAGCGAGGCGGAAGGACTGAAGGCGGACGGCACGGTATCCGGCGGAATGATTCCCAAGGTGGACTGCTGCGTGGAAGCCATCCGGCGCGGCGTGGAGCATGTGGTTATTATGGACGGAAGGGTGCCGCACGCGATCCTGATGGAACTGCTGACGGACGAAGGCGCCGGAACCATGATCGTGGGGGACGGACAGTGATGCAGACACAGTGGAACACATTTGAAGCGGACAGCGAATACATCGCCGGAACCTATAAGCGTTTTCCGGTGGAGATCGTATCCGGCAAGGGCAGCATCGTGCGGGACCGGAACGGGAAAGAATACATTGACATGGGCAGCGGCATCGGCGTGACCGCCTTCGGCATCAGCGACGAAAAGTGGGTCGCGGCGGTGGAAGAGCAGCTGCACCGGGTGCAGCACATGTCCAACCTGTATTATACGGAGCCCTGCGCGCGCCTTGCCGCGATGCTGTGCGAACGTACCGGCATGAAGAAAGTGTTTTTCTGCAATTCCGGCGCCGAAGCCAACGAATGCGCGATCAAAGCGGCGCGGAAATGGGCGGCGGAAGCGCGCGGGGCGGACTGTTTTACCGTGGTGACGCTGCAGAACAGTTTTCACGGACGCACGCTGACCACCCTGGCGGCGACGGGTCAGGATCATTACCACGAGCTGTACCGCCCGCTGACGCCGGGCTTTGTGTCCGTTCCCGCGGGAGATACGGAGGCCATCGCGCGTCTTGACGATACGCAGGGCGTGGCGGCGGTCATGATCGAGTGCATTCAGGGAGAAGGCGGTGTGATCCCGCTGCAGCGGGAGTATGTGACGCAGCTGCGCAGGATGACGGAAGCGCGCGGCATCCTGCTGATCGTGGACGAGGTGCAGACGGGCAACGGCAGGACCGGGGAGTTGTACAGCTACATGCATTTCGGCATTGAGCCCGATATCGTGTCCACCGCGAAAGGACTTGGCGGCGGACTGCCGCTCGGCGCGGCGATGCTGGGCGAAAAGGTGAAGGATGTTTTTGCTCCCGGCGACCACGGCTCCACATTCGGCGGCAATCCCGTATGCTGCGCCGGCGCGCTCAGTATCCTTTCCAGGATCGACGCGAAGCTTCTGAGCGAAGTGCGGGAAAAGGGCGCGTTTCTTGCGCGTTTCTTTGCGGAAAGCGGTATCGAGAGCAGCGGCATGGGCCTGATGATGGGACTGAAAACAAAGAGAAACGCGGCGGATGCGGTGAAGGAATGCATCGACCGGGGCGTGCTGTGCCTGACCGCCAAGGACAGGGTGCGCCTGCTCCCCGCGCTGAACATTCCGCAGGAAACGCTCGAACGCGCCGCCGTGATCATCCGTGACGTGTGCCTGAAATAGTTCGGGAGGAGATTATGCTGAAGAATCGCAGTTTTCTGACATTGCTTGATTTTACGCCCGGGGAGATCGACAGCCTGCTGAACCTGGCGGCGGAACTGAAGAAAAAGAAAAAAAACGCCGTGCCGCACCGGCTGTGCGAAGGGAAAAACGTGGCGCTGATTTTTGAGAAGACCAGCACACGCACCCGCTGTGCGTTTGAAGTGGCGGCAGCGGATCTGGGCATGCACGCGGTATATCTGGATCCCGTTTCCTCACAGATCGGAAAGAAAGAGAGCATCGCGGATACGGCCAGAGTTCTGGGACGGATGTTTGACGGCATCGAATACCGGGGCTGGGGACAGGCGATTGTGGAGGAACTGGCGAAGTATGCCGGTGTGCCTGTATGGAACGGACTGACGAACGAGTATCATCCGACCCAGGTACTGGCGGATCTGATGACCGTGCGGGAACACCTGGGCGGCGAAAAGGGAAAGAAACTGGTGTTTATGGGGGACGCGCGCTATAACATGGCGAATTCGCTGATGATCGGCTGCGCGAAAATGGGCATGCATTTCTGTGCGTGCGCACCCGAAAAGTATTTCCCGAACGCGGAGCTGACGGAGCGCTGCCGCGGCATCGCAGAGGAAAGCGGAGCGGTCATCGAGCTCTGTTCCGATCCGGCGCGCGCGCTGCCCGGAGCGGATGTGGTCTATACCGACGTGTGGGTGTCGATGGGCGAACCGGACGAGGTGTGGCAGGAGCGGATCGCCGATCTTTCCCCCTATCGCGTCACCGCGGAATTGATGGAGCTTGCGGGAAAAAAGAGCCTGTTCATGCACTGCCTTCCCGCGTTTCATGACCTGGGCACCTCGATCGGTGCACAGATTCATGAAAAATACGGTCTGACCTGCATGGAAGTGACGGATGAGGTGTTCAACGGGCCGCATTCCGTGGTATTCGACGAGGCGGAAAACCGTCTGCATACGATCAAGGCGGTCATGGCCGCCACATTGGGGTAACAATGAACAGACAAAAAGGATACCTGATTCTGAGCAACGGCCGCGTGTTCGAGGGATGGCGGATCGGCGCGTCCCGGGACACGGTGGGAGAGATCGTATTCACGACCGGCATGGAAGGATATACGGAGACGCTGACCGACCCGAGCTATGCCGGCCAGATCATTACGCAGACCTTCCCGCTGATCGGCAATTACGGCGTATGTCATAATGACTACGAGGGGAAAAGCGCCGCTGTGGGGTACATCGTGCATGAGATCTGCGGCGCGCCATCCAATTTCCGCTGTGAGGAGCCGGTGGAGGAATTCCTGTGCCAGAACGGCATTCCCGGGCTTTGCGGCGTGGATACGCGCGCGGTCACGAAGGTGATCCGCGGGGAAGGCGTGATGAACGCCGCCATCTCCTCGGATCCGGACTTTGACAGGACCCGGATCCGGAACTGGGCGATGAAAGACGCGGTGGCTTCCGTCAGTACGGGCCGGAAACAGGTGCGTGAGGCGGAAGGGGACGTTCGCTTCCGTACCGCGCTGATCGATTACGGCAGCAAGGAAAACATCATCCGCTGCCTGCAGCGCAGAGGCTGTGAGGTGCGGGTATACCCGTACGATACGCCGGCGGAGGAGATTCTGGATGGAAATCCGGACGGCATCGTGCTGTCCAACGGCCCGGGTGATCCGAAAGAGAATCTGTACAGCATCGAACAGATCCGGAAACTCATCGGGAAAGTGCCGATG
>CADBNX010000068.1 GCA_902796115.1 uncultured Eubacteriales bacterium | reverse complement strand
GAGCACACGCTCGATATCCGCGAGATCCCACAGCGTCAGATACGTCGCCAAAGCGCTGATCTCCAGCCCGGCGGCGTCGCACATCGCCTTGATGTTCGCCGCTTCTGTGTCTATCGTCGCGATGTCCACGGTACTGCGGTTCCAGGTCCAGTACCGCCAATCAAAAGAGTAATCCGCAGGCTTTTCGGCAGGCGGCGGCTCGCAGACACGCCATTCCACGCCGTCGTAGCCGAGCTTTTTCAGAAGCTCCACGGACCCGGGTACATCATATTCCGGCAGGCAAACGCTGAATACACTGTATTTCATGAAAGCTCCTCCGTTCAGCCGATATTCTCGTCCACTTTCCGGACGGCATGTATGATATCGTCCATATCCGCTTCGGTATAGAGGACACCGATGCTGACAGCCAGGCAGCGGCTGAGGACATCATCCGTCTGCGCGCAGTCCGCAGGATCAAAGGTCACATTTTCACCGGGGCAGCCCTTGCCGAAGGGCGGCAGCGCGTCGTGGACGAGCCTGCGGGTCCTGATCGGGTATTCCCGCAGCAGATTGGCGCAGGCTGACGCGGCACCGACCTGGATACCCTCCGCGGCGAGGGCATCGCGGAAGCGGTTGGCTTTTTCCGCGGTGTCGAAAAACAGGAAGATCGCCATGCCGCAGTCGCCCGGCGTGTAGCGGATGCGGAAATGCGTATTTCCTTCAAACGCGCTGCGGAAGCGCTCATGCAGCATGCGTCCGTGTTCCAGGATCCGGTCGATCCGCCGGAACTGGGCCACAAGGAATGCGCCGGCGAGCTCGCTCATCCGGAACTGCAGACCGGCAAAGCTCTCCTCGTCCCCGACCAGGGATTTATCGGTGATCTGATCGGCAAAATGCTCGCGCATGAGGCCCAGATCGTGGTAGCGCACGGCACGGGCAAAGAACTTCTCATCGTCCATGATGACTGCGCCGCCTTCACCGGCCGTCAGGACCTTGTGCAGCTGGAAGCTCAGGATCGTGATATCGCCCCAGGTGCCCAGCAGCTTTTCGCCGCAGCAGCCGCCCATGGCCTGCGCACAGTCTTCAATGATGCGGATGTCATGCGCTTTGGCGATCCGGCAGATCTCAGGCATGTTGGCCGGGCCGCCCTGGAAGTTGACCACGATGACAGCCTTCGTGCGCGGCGTGATGCGGCGCTCGAAATCCGCAGGGTCGAGATCGAGCGATTCGTCAATGTCGGCAAAGACCGGCGTGACACCCAGGCTGACCAGCGCGTCGTAATCCGAGAACCAGGTGAATGCGCTGAGGATCACCTCATCTCCCGGTCCCAGTCCCAGTGCTGCCATCGCGCAGGACAGCGCGGCCGAGCCGCTGGAAACCGCCAGCGCAAAGCGCCGTCCGTAGTATTCCCGGAGATTTTTCTCAAAGGCGGCGACCTTGGTCGGCGTACCGATGCCGTAATGCCGGAAAGGGCTCTTTTCCTTCACAACGTCGCGGAGCTCGTTGAGTTCCTCCTCGCCGATCAGGGCAGCGCCCAGCAGGTTCGTCGGCCATTCCGCCGTACGAACGGGGGTTCCTCCGTTGATAGCCAGTTTTTCCATGTTTGTCCTCCTTGCATGGGATATCCGCGTATGGTATGAGTACTCAAGACTGCAGACACACAGCGTCGTCTGCGGTATTCAGTATTCATGCGGATTTTTCCGGGTAAAGCACCGTGTTCCCGGGGCTTTAGAGCGGTCCATGGCCGCGCAAGCGGCCATGGACCGAAAAACGGAATGCTTATTTGCAGATTACCACTTGGCGCCGGTCTTGGCGACATACTCATTGAGCTGAGCCTGCGCTTCGGCCAGGTAGGCGTCGATGCCCGCGGCCTTCAGCTTGGACTCAAACTCCTCGAAGTAGGGTCTCCAGCCGTCGACACCCAGGATGCCGTTGGCCAGAACCGGCCAGTACTCTTCCTTGACGGCCTGGATCTGCGCTTCCTCAACGGAAACGTTGGCATTGGAGAAGCGGAAGTTCATGGTCGGGTTGTAGTACGCGGTCTTCTCGCGCTCGCGGTACTCCTTATAGGTAGCGATGGAGGAGAAATCGGTATTGAAGATGAACTCGCAGGTACCGATGGTCCAGCACTGGTTGCCGTAATCCCAGTCGCCGCCGGGATCGCCGGAACCGGTGTACAGGGTGATGGTATCCGGATCGCCGTTATAGTCCCAGTGCTTGCCTTCCAGACCGAACACATAGGTGCGGTAGATCGGCTTGCCCGCCTCGGTGAAGAGCAGGTTGAGGAACATCATGGCGCGCTCGGGATTCTCCGCGGTGAAGGGGATGCACTCGCCGGTAGCAAAGCCGTTGTAAAGCTGGTCGGGGCCTTCGACCTCCCAAATCACGAT
>CADBNX010000067.1 GCA_902796115.1 uncultured Eubacteriales bacterium | reverse complement strand
GACGGGGTGACGGGCTTCAAAGCGGGAAAGCACTGGGTGGAATCCGAAGCGGATTTCGTGAAAACGACGGGCGGATTTGAGCTCGGCTGGGTCGGGCAGAACATCGCGGTTTCCTGTCTGCTGCTCAGGCAGTACCTGAAAACCGGGGATGCGGACCTGAAGGAGAAGGCGCTGAGCGTGCTCGATTCGTGGGTGAAATACGCGCAGGTGGGCAACGGGATGATGTTTGTGAAGCTCGTGTGCGATCCCGCCAATGTGGATTCCATCGTGAACGGGGATATTCCCACCACCTTTGACGCGAACGGCCTGGGCGTGGGCGCCACGTATTTCTTCTGGGCGGACCGCCTGGCAAAGGAAGCGGGCGAGGAGCGGCCCGAATACCGGAAAGCCGCGCTCGGACTGTGCGATTTCGCGCTGCGCGTGCAGAAAGAGAACGGGGAACTGGCCAAGAGCTGGTTCATGGACGGAAGCATTGACGCGGCGCACGGCAGCGTGGGCTGCTTCCTGGTGGTGCCGCTCTTTATCGCCTACAACGTGACGGACGACAAAAAATACCTGGACGGCGCGCTGAAGGGCTTTGATTTTTACTACGGCGAGTTCATGCGCACGGGCTATACCACCGCCGGCGCGCTGGACAGCAACTGCATCGACAAGGAATCCTCAGCGCCGCTGCTGCGCTCGGCGCTCATGGCATGGCACGCGACCGGGGACCGCAAATACATCAAGGCTGCGGAAAACGTGGCGTATTACCTTGCGACCTGGCAGTGGCATTACACGGTCACGTATCCCGCGGATTCCATGATCGCGAAGATCGGCTACGATACCTACGGCTCCACGAGCGTTTCCGCGGCGCACAACGCTTTGGACCACTACGGCGTGTACTGGATCCCGGAATTCCTGCAGCTGGCGGAACTGACGGGTAACGACGTGTGGCGCAGCCGGGCGCGCGCGCTCTGGTACAACGGAACGGAGCTTCTCTCTGACGGCACCCTGGTGATCAAGGGACGCGTGCGTCCCGCGGGCAGCCAGGACGAATCCATCCGCCATACCCGCTGGGGCCGGCCGGACAAGAAATACTACACGACCTCCGAATGGCTCACCTACTGGCAGGGCACGTACCGCGAGGTGGCGCTCGCCATGATGGACAACTGGGATATCCTGCGGTAATTATGGCAGAAATAAGACAAACAGGAAGAATATGGGAAAAACCTGCCGGCCACCTTCTTCTATACCCTGGCCGTGATGGCCCTGCAGATGGTCTGTACGCTGCTTGCGGGCTATTCGTTTGCCAGGCTGCGCTTCCGCGGACAGAATATCCTCTTTGCCTGTGTGGTGCTCACCATTCTGGTGCCCTCCCAGGTCATCATGCTGCCGCAGTACCTGTATTTCCGCAATTTCACTTTCCTTGGGCTGATCCCCCTGTTCAACCAGGGAAACGGCATGAATCTGCTCAACCAGCCGTCGGTCATCTATATCCTGTCCCTGCTCGGCATGGGCCTGAAAAGCGGGCTGTATATCTACATTTTCCGGCAGACTTTCCGTGGCCTGCCCAAAGAACTGGAACAGGCGGCGTATGTGGACGGCGCGGGTTTCCTGCGCACGTTCCTGCGCATCGTACTGCCCTGCGCGGGTCCCGGCCTGATCACCGTGGGCACGCTCTCCTTCGTGTGGAACTGGAACGACACGTCTTTCCTGTCCTGGTTTGATCCGAAAAACGCGAGCAACCTGATGTTCATGTACATCAAGCGCACGGCCAGCATGCAGGAAGCGCTCAACGGCATCAGCTCCAAAGTGCCGGGCGATTATACGTTCCTGACCACGAACCTGCTCTATCAGAACGCGATCAGCAAAACCTGCGCGCTGTTCGTGCTGATCCCGCTGATCATCCTGTATCTGTTCATCCAGCGGCGCTTCGTGCAGGGCGTCGAGCGGAGCGGCATCGTGGGATAAGTGCCCCGACGCCGCATGCCGGGCTGCTGGCGATAAACGGACGGAGGGCAGTATCTGCCTTTGGCAGACACAGCCTTCCGTCCGTTTGAGTTTCAGATGCCCCGGCTTGCGGGGAGCTTTTTTTCAAGGCGGCTTTCCACGTATGTTTTCAGCAGGGAAAGCGGCGCGTCTTCCGGGGGACAGTCCGTTTTTTCGATGCCGCGCCTGAGCACATCGCGCATCCAGCACAGCCCGGATGATGTGAGCGGGTAAAGCTGTGCCGTGTGCGGAAGCGCGCGCGCGCATTCCGCACAGCAGAGACCGCCTTCTTCGATGTCAAAATGCCGTATTTCTTCCGCAGGCAGAATCCTGCTGCAGCGGACGCATTCCGACAGCCGCGGCCGGTAGCCGGACGCGGCGGAAAACAGCAGGAGAAACGCCGCCGTTACGCTTTTCGGCTCCATATGCAGGTACGTGAGGCGGGAGAGGGAACGCGTCAGCAGGGTAAACAGATCCAGCGAGGGGAGCCCGGGCTGGGCAGCCGCTTCGCATACGGCAAGCATGTATGCCGCGTAGCGCAGAAGATCATAATCCTCCCGGAGCGGATAGAAGCTGTCCGTTACGGCACAGGCGGTCACCGAGGTACGGCCGCGGTTTTCATAGAGCATGTATTCCCCTTCGCAGAAGCATTCGCTGGCGGCGAGCAGCGGGGATTTGGGCCTGCGGCAGCCGCGGCATACGGCATCGACCCGGCCGCCTCCGGGCGTCAGCAGGGTGAGCATGCGGTCATATTCCCGGTAATCCGCGCTGCGAAGCACGATGGCGGCGGTTTTCAGCTGCGGCATAGGCTACTGCGTGAGCAGACGGAACAGATCCTCAAATACCCAGTCCCGGCTGATGTGCCATACGTAGCGCATCGGATGACGGGTGGGATCGAGGCTGTAGTGACCGTCGTATTCCGGGATCGGCGCCGGGATCAGGTAAGAAGAAAGTCCCTTGCCCGCGGTATCACGCAGCCAGGCGACGGTGGAGATATCCCAGATGACGCGGCTCCAGGGCTTTCCGGCGGCGTAGGATTCCGCCTCCCGGATGGTGTTGTCGCACAGATAATCACACAGCGCGTTTTTGCCGCGCAGCCAGTGAATCAGTTCCGGAGCGGTGGTGCGAAGCTGTTCCACCACCCCGCGGCAGGGCAGCTGCACCAGCGCGGCGCCGCAGCCGAACACGATGCGGGCGGCGGCAAAATCCTGTTTCATGTTGAATTCCCGTGTGTCCGGATCTCCGAGCGCGTGCCCGCCGAGCCACACGATGACGATGCGGTCGATAATATCTGGGCATTTCAGGATGGCGGACGCTACGTTCGTGATGGCGCCGATGGCCAGCACGTACAGCGGCTCGTCCGCGCTGTGACGCAGGGCCCGCGCGATCAGGTCATCGCAGGCTTCGGACGGAACCGGCGTTTTTTCATCGGGCAGGTAGGCGCGGGAACCACGGAAAACCCGTTCTTTGATGTCCTCCCGTCCGGCCAGCGCGACGATATGCAGGATCTCGTTATAGCTCAGCTCCATCCCGTTTTCGGGACCGGTGGACTTCGCGTTGTGGAAGGGCGCGGCGTAGATGGCTTCCGTGTGGATGCGGTCCGCGGACCTGAGCAGATAGGCGATGGCGAACTGATCGTCGATCTCGTTATAAGCGTCGGTGTCGAGCACGGCGTCGATGGGGCCGGCAGGCGTCAGGAGCCGGTCGAGCAGCGTTTTTGACATCTGGCAAACCTCCTTGGTGCTTTTTTCCAGTCAATCATAGCGGAAAGCGGGAAAAAAAGCAAGAAAAACCGTGTGATAGTGCTGATTTCTTCGCAGCAAAAAAGCCCGCTTCACGGGGAAGCGGGCTGTATATCGAATGTGATTACCGGGACAGGATGGTTTCTTCGGTGTCTTTGTCGAAGAAATGCAGTCTGGAAGTATCCAGCACGACCTTGGTGTCGTCCCCGGTGCGGGTCTTGGTGCGCGGGTCAACACGGGCGATGACGTTCTCTTCCTTGCCGCTGGTGACGAAGTAGAGGTAGGTCTCGGAGCCCATGAGCTCGGTCACTTCGACGTGTACGTTGATGATGGCTTCGGGGTTCTTGGCCAGGTCTTCTTCATCGTCACTGATGTTCTCCGGACGGATGCCCATGATGACTTCCTTGCCGATGTAGCTTTCGTCGGTCAGCTTCGCGACCTTCTCCTGCGGAACGGTGATCTTGTTGTCGCCGAAGATGGCAACGACCTTGCCGTCTTCCTTCTCCAGCTTGGCGTCGAAGAAGTTCATCTGCGGGCTGCCGATGAAGCCGGCCACGAACTTGTTGTTCGGATAGTCGTAGTTGTTCTGGGGAGTATCCACCTGCTGGATGAAGCCATCCTTCATGATCACGATACGGGAGCCCATGGTCATGGCCTCGGTCTGGTCGTGGGTCACGTAGATGAAGGTGGTCTGCAGGCGCTGATGCAGCTTGGTGATTTCGGTACGCATCTGCACGCGGAGCTTGGCGTCCAGGTTGGACAGAGGCTCGTCCATCAGGAACACCTTGGGTTCACGCACGATGGCGCGGCCCAGGGCGACACGCTGGCGCTG
>CADBNX010000066.1 GCA_902796115.1 uncultured Eubacteriales bacterium | reverse complement strand
TCGTCATCGTCGTCATCGTGATGGTGGTGATGGTGCTCTTCTTCGTCCTCATCGTCCGGAAGCGGCACGGACAGGGAAAATTCCTTTTTTCCTTCTTCCATGGTTTCCAGGATTTTTTTGCCGTCCAGCTGGTCGATCGGGGTGGTGATGACGGCGCATTCCGCGTTCAGTTCCCGGATCAGCGCGACAGCCGCGGCTACTTTCTCTTCCGTCGCTTTCGCGGTGTCGGTACGGCTGAGGATGACCACCTTGGCAAACTGGATCTGGTTGGCGAAAAACTCTCCGAACGCTTTCATATACATGGCGCATTTGGTGACGTCCGCCACCGTGGTATAGCTGTTGAGCGTCACGTCTCCGGTGAGTCCCGCTTTCTGCACGGCTTTGATAACGTCGGAAAGCTTGCCGACCCCGGAGGGCTCGATAATGATCCTGTCCGGATGGTATTTGGAAATGACTTCGTTCAGCGCGGTGCCGAAATCCCCAACCAGGGAACAGCAGATGCAGCCGGAATTCATTTCCTTGATTTCGATGCCCGCTTCCTTCAGGAAGCCGCCGTCGATGCCGATTTCACCGAATTCGTTCTCGATCAGCACGACCTGCTGCCCTTTCAGGGCTTCGGAAAGCAGCTTTTTGATCAGTGTGGTTTTTCCGGCACCCAAAAAGCCGGAGATGATATCGATTTTGGTCATATGCATTCCTCCTGTTTCATCGGAAGTCCGGAAGAACTTCCAATGATATTGTACACGGGCTGTCAAGCTTTCGGGCGGTTTGTTTTCTTTTTGTTTTCCGGGCGGCGGAAAACGGAAAACTATTTACAGAGATCAAAAAACGCGTATACTTGTATACGTGCATACAGAAGGGAGGAAGCCGTATGCTGGAAATCTCACCGAAAACCAATTTGCTGGAGCAGAAGAATTACCGCTATTCCCTGCAGGATGTGGCGGAGCCGAATCTGTACCGGGATATTTATGATTATGAGAGCGTTCCGAAGGTGCCGTTCAATCACCGCCGGGTGCCGATGGGCATGCCGGAGGAAATCTGGATCACGGATACCTCCTTCCGGGACGGGCAGCAGTCGCAGGATCCGTATACGCCGGATCAGATCTGCGATCTGTTTCAGCTGATGAGCCGGCTGGGCGGACCCTACGGCATCATTCGGCAGACGGAGTTTTTCGTGTACAGCAAAAAGGACCGGGAAGCGCTGGAAAAGTGCATGGCGCTGAACCTGCGTTTTCCGGAAATTACCACCTGGATCCGCGCGCGCAAGGAAGATTTCAGGCTGGTGCGGGACCTGGGCATCCGTGAGACGGGCATCCTGGTCAGCTGCAGCGATTACCACATTTTCAAAAAAATGAAGATGACCAGAAGCCAGGCGATGAACACCTATCTTGAAACGGTGGCGCAGGCGTTTGAAGCGGGCGTAATGCCCAGATGTCATCTGGAGGATATTACCCGCGCGGATTTTTACGGATTTGTGGTGCCCTTTGTGAACGAACTGGTGAAGATGAGCCAGGATGCCGGCATCCCGGTGCGGATCCGCGCTTGCGATACGATGGGCTACGGCGTGCCGTATCCGGAGGTGGCGCTGCCGCGCAGCGTGCCCGGCATCATTTACGGCCTGCAGCATTATTCGGATGTGGAATCAAGCTATCTGGAATGGCACGGCCACAACGACTTTTACAAGGCGGTGTCCAACGCATCGACCGCCTGGCTGTACGGAGCCGCCGCGGTGAACTGCAGTCTGCTTGGCATCGGGGAGCGGACGGGCAATATTCCGCTGGAAGCGATGTGCTTTGAATACGCGTCCCTCCGCGGGTCGCTGGACGGCATGGATACCACCGTGATCACGGAAATCGCGGATTACTTCAAAAACAGGATCGGCTATCAGATCCCGCCGATGACACCCTTTGTGGGAAGAAGCTTCAATGTGACAAGGGCCGGGATCCACGCGGACGGTCTGATGAAGGATGAAGAGATCTACAACATCTTCAACACCAGGAAGCTGCTCAAACGGCCCGCGTCGGTCATGATCGGCCCGACGTCCGGTCTGGCAGGCATCGCCTACTGGATCAACGAGAATTATCAGCTGACGGCGTCGGAAGCGGTGAGCAAGCAGGATCCGCTGGTCGTGGAACTGAAAAACTGGATCGACGAACAGTTTTCCGCGGGACGGGTATCGTCCCTGAGCGTGAATGAGATGGAACTGAAAATCGAGGAACTGACCGGCGGCCGGCTGGCACGGCTGTAAATGGAGGAAGTATGGATCATCAGATGCTGTCATTGGCGGATCAGGTATTTGACGAACTGGAAAAAAACGTCCTGACTGAGGTTTACAAACGGGGGGAGATCATCACCGAAATGCGGCTGTGTGAGCAGCTGGGCGTCAGCCGTACGCCGGTGCGTGAAGCGATGCTTCGCCTGGAGCAGGAACACCTGATCGAGAATACCGGAAAAGGCGCGAGGGTGATCGGCGTCAGCCTGGAGGATATCGCGGATATTTACGATATCCGCCTGCGCATCGAGGGGATCGCGTCCCGGAAGGCCGCCTGCAACCGCACAGAGGAAGGCCTGAGGGAACTGAAGGAAGCGCTTGAGGTGCAGGAATTCTATACCGCGAAGCAGGACCCGGACGGGATCAAGAACATGGACAGCCGTTTTCACCAGATCCTGTACAGGCTTTGCGGAAGCGCGCCGCTCCGGTACACGCTGGAGCCGCTGCACCGCAGGATCGTCAAATACAGGAAGGTGTCCATCTCCGAACACAGCCGCGCGGCGGAATCCCTGCAGGAACACAAGGATATCTATGACGCGATCGAACGCGGGGACGGGGACGCGGCGGAAAGACTGACCGTTGCGCATATCGAAAAAGCGCGGGACAGTATTCTGAACGGAAAGAAGGAATAGGCATGGGAAAAACGCTTGCTCAGAAAATCATTGAAAACCATCTGGTGCGGGAGGAGTGCAGTTCCCCGGAGGACGCCGCGCTGCGCATCGATCAGACGCTCACACAGGACGCGACCGGAACCATGGCGTATCTCGCGCTGGAAAACATGGGCATCGACCGTGTCCGCACGGAGCTTTCCGTGGCGTATGTGGATCATAATACCCTGCAGTGCGGGTTTGAAAACCCGGACGACGCGCAGTATATCCGCACGGTAGCGGCGCGGTACGGAATCGTGTATTCGCCGGCCGGGAACGGCATCTGCCACCGGCTGCATCTGGAACATTTCGGAAAGCCCGGAAAGACGCTGATCGGTTCGGACAGCCATACGCCCACCTGCGGCGCGCTGGGCATGCTGGCGATGGGCGCGGGCGGAATGGACGTGGCGGTGGCTATGGCCGGCGGTGCGTACCATATCCCCATGCCGAAGATGATCCGGGTAAACCTCAGCGGCAGACTGCAAAAGGGCGTGTCCGCGAAGGACCTCGCGCTGGAACTGCTCCGGCAGATCAGTGTAAAGGGCGGCGTCGGGGCCGTGATCGAGTGGGCCGGGGAGGGCATCGCGGCGCTGACGGTGCCGGAGCGGGCAACGATTTGCAACATGGGCGCCGAGGTGGGCGCGACCTCCACGGTGTTTCCTTCCGACGAACAGACAAAGCATTTCCTGATCGAGCAGGGGAGGGAAGAGGATTACATCCCGCTCCGGTCGGACGAGGACGCCGTGTATGACCGGGAGATCCTGATCGACGCTTCAAGCCTGAAGCCGCTGATCGCCTGTCCGCATTCGCCGGACAATGTCCGCACGGTCAAAGAAGTGTCGGGAACTCCGGTCAATCAGGTGTGCATCGGCTCCTGCACCAATTCCTCCGTCCGCGATATGATGAGCGCGGCGGCGATCCTGAAGGGAAAGCGTGTGGCGGAAGGGGTGGAGCTGTCCGTGTCGCCCGGATCCCGGGAGGTGCTTGAGGCGATGATCGCGTCAGGCGCGCTGGCGGATATGACCGCGGCCGGGGCGCGAATCCTGGAATGCGCCTGCGGCCCCTGTATCGGCATGGGATTTTCACCGGTTTCGGGCGGCGTGAGCCTGCGTACGTTCAACCGGAATTTTGAAGGCAGAAGCGGCACGAGGGACGCAAAGGTGTATCTGTGTTCCCCGGAAACCGCGGCGCTTTCCGCTGTCATGGGCTGCATCGCGGATCCTTCCGAACTGGATGAGATCGCGTGCGCCGTGCCGCAGGCGAACAGCACCATGGGGAACATGGTGATGCCAAAGCCGGAGAATGAAGCGCGGCGGACCGAGATCCTGCGCGGACCGAACATCAAGCCGATGCCCAAATGGGGCAGAATGGAGGATTCCCTGGAGGCCTGCCTGACCCTGAAGGCCGGGGACAACATCACCACGGATCATATCATGCCGGCCGGGGCAAAGATCCTGCCGTACCGTTCCAACATTCCCAGGATGTCGGATTTCTGCCTGACGGTATGCGACGCGGATTTTCCGACGAAAGCGAAGCAGGCGGGACAGACAGTGATCGCGGCGGGGGAGAACTGGGGACAGGGTTCCAGCCGGGAGCACGCGGCTCTGGTGCCCCGTTACCTTGGGGTAAGAGCGATCGTCGCCAAATCCTTCGCGCGGATCCACAAAGCCAACCTGGTCAACGCCGGGATCCTGCCGCTCGTTTTTGCGGATCCCGCGGATTATGACCTGCTGCGGCAGGACGACGGCATTCGAATCGATGGGATCAAAGAGGGTGTGCAGAGCGGAAAACTGACTGTGACCGATCTGAAGAGCGGGCACGCGATCGAAACGCGCTGCGAACTGGACGCGAGACAGAAGCAGATCCTGCTGTGCGGCGGGCTGATGAATTATATGGAGGAATACGGAAAATGAGTGTGGAAGCGGAAAAAGCGGCTTCGGTATTTCGGGAGCTTTTTGATAAGCAGCGCGAACGCGCAGAAAAAATGGCAGCCGCGGGGAAGACGGATTTTTCGGCACGGCCGCTCCGGATCGGGATCGCGGCAGGAGACGGCATCGGGCCGCTGATCGTGGAGCAGGCGGAGGCGGCGCTGCGCCTGCTGCTGAAGGACGAAACGGAAAAAGGGGACATCGTTTTTGAGCCGATCGAGGGACTGACCATCGAAAACCGGCTGCGCCTGAACCAGAGCGTGCCGGAGGATACCCTGGAACAGATCCGCCGCTGTCCCGTATTTTTGAAGGGACCTACGACGACACCCAACGGCGGCACGATGACGAGCGCGAATGTGACGCTGCGCAAGGCGCTGGACCTGTACGCGAACGTGCGCCCGGTAGCCGTGCCCGAAAAGGGGATAGACTGGGTGTTCTATCGGGAGAATACGGAGGGCGAATACGCGCTCGGCAGCCTCGGCGTGGAAATGCCGGATTTTATGGCGGTGGATTTTAAGGTGATTACCCGGGCCGGTACGGAAAGGATCGCGCGCGCCGCGTTCGAGCACGCGCGGAAAACCGGCAGGAAACGGGTCACGGTAGTGACCAAAGCGAATATCATGAAAAAAACCGACGGCCTGTTCTCCGCGGTGTGCAGGCAGGTAGCCGCGGAGTATCCGGAAATCACGTGCGACGAATACTACGTGGATATCATGGCGGCGTCCCTGATCGATCCGGCACTGCAGCGAGGCTTCGAGGTCATCCTGACCCCGAATCTGTACGGGGACATCCTGACGGACGAAGCCGCTCAGATCCAGGGCGGGGTCGGTACGGCGGGCAGCGCGAACATGGGGGACCGCTACGCGATGTTCGAAGCGATCCACGGTTCCGCGCCGCGGCTGATCGAGCAGGGCCTTGGCGACTGGGCGGATCCGGAGAGCATCCTGCAGGCGGCGGTGCTGCTGCTGTCGCACATCGGGCGCAGGGAAAAGGCAGAGCTGCTGCGGGGGATCCTGAAAGCCATGCGGGAGGAAGGGATCCGGGTGGCAAAGGAAGAAGGCGGGATCACCTGCCGGGAATTCGGCAGGGAGGTGCTGCGCAGAATCAGCGCAAGCTGACGTACCGTCTGTATTTCAATCAACACATCTTTTGCCTGACCAGGGTCGGGCAGAATGAGAAACGTCCCCAGGCGTAAGCGCCAAGGGACGTTTTTTCAGATGACTGCCGTTTTTTTCTGCCCGGAAAAACGGTCCAGCACAGCCAGCATATCCTTCGGCAGACGTTTCCTGCACTCCGGTATCATTTCTTTCGGGACGCCGAAAAACGCTTCCGCGATGCTGCCGGCGATGCAGGTAAGCGTGTCGCAGTCCCCGCCGAGAGAGACGGCCGTCCGGATCACGTCTTCGAAATCCTTTCCCTCCAGAAACGCGGTGACGGCCTGCGGAACCGTTTCCTGACAGCTTTCCACATGGCGATAGAAAGGCCGGATTTCATCACAGGTCCGGGAGAGATCGTATCCGAATTCCCGGATCATGAATTCCCGGATCTCTTCTTTTCCGCTTCCGGTCCGGGCAAGGAAGATCGCGCAGGCCACGGCCTCCGCGCCTTTGATGCCTTCGGGGTGATTGTGGGTCACTTCCGCCGTCAGACGTGCGATCCGCCGCGTATCCTCAAGGCTGGCATACAGCCATCCCGCCGCGGAAACACGCATCGCGGAGCCGTTGCCGAAGCTTCCGTAAGGTCCGGGATACCTTGTCCGGAGCCAGATACTGAAGCGCCGGCCGTATCCGGCATCCGGGTATTTTTTGCCCCACCGGCGCATGGAATCGACAAGCGCGGTCCGGATTTCGTCTTCACTTTTACCCGCACTGTCCAGCAGTGCTTCCGCAACTGCAACGGTCATGACGGAATCGTCCGTAAACTCCGTACCGGCGCCGAAAAGCGGAAAAGCTTTTGTTTTCGGGCTCCTGTCAAACTCATAGGGAGCGCCGATCATATCTCCGAGGATCGCTCCGTACATCATCACATACCTCCTTGACTGGGAACGGCACTATGATAAACGGACTGAACGCGCTTGCGGTCGCCCGACGGGCGACAAATCATGAAAACCGTAAATATCCTGACGCGGTACCTGCAAAGGGCAGCGATTTGCGGCGTACCGTTGACAGGACAGGTTTTTATTCTTAAGCAAAAACCCCCGATACCGGGGGATGAGAATGGTGCCGGCGGCGGGGGTCGAACCCGCACGGTCAGAAACCGGGGGATTTTAAGTCCCCTGCGTCTGCCAATTCCGCCACGCCGACATCACCTTTATTATACCGGAAAACGCGGCAAAAAACAAGCGTTTCATTTTGCCTGACAGCAGCGGAAGCGGGGGAGACACACATGAAAAGGCTTCCCGGCTGTTGAGCCGGGAAGCCTGCCGCGGCCGTGTCTTACAGCTTTGTGCCGTTGAACTGCGGCAGCCATTCCTTGTTCTGCTCGAACATTTCGTTGACCATGTCGCGGATTTCCCGCAGGGAGCATACGGCGGCGGTCAGCGGATCATAGCAGATGGCCTGGTAGATCATTTCCTTATCGCCGGCCAGACAGCCTTCCACGGTCAGCTCTTCGATCTGCGCCGACGTGCCGGAGAGCAGCGCCAGCTGCGGCGGCATCTTGCCCACGGCGATCGGCTCCAGTCCGCGGCGGGAGGCGAGCACAGGCACCTCCACGCAGCAGCCGTGGGGCAGGTTATCGATGAGGCCCATGTTGCGTACGTTGCCGTTGAACTTGAACATTTCGCCGTCTCCGATGATGGCGTTGAAGATATAGGCAGCGTATTCGAGGCCGCGCTCCAGCTTGATCGGCTCCTCGAACCACTTGTCCATTTCGCCCTTCCAGGTGGTTTCGCGCCTGCGGTATTCGTTCAGGATATAGGCGTATTCGCCGGGATTCCAGCCGGTTCCGTGCGTGCAGTATTTTTCGATCAGGTCGGG
>CADBNX010000065.1 GCA_902796115.1 uncultured Eubacteriales bacterium | reverse complement strand
TCGAATTCTTCCCGGAACTGGGAACGCTGAACTGCGCGGACAACAGCCTGACCGGGCTTGACCTGTCCGGAAACCGGAAGCTTGCCGCCCTCAACTGCGAAAACAATCAGATCCGGGCACTGTATCTGAAAGATTTCCTGAAGCTCACGCTCAGTTACCGGGGCAATACCGGAATTCAGGTTGAAACCGCGCACGGCATCATCACCTGGATCCCCGGCGACGCGGACGGGAACGGAAAGACCGACGCGCAGGACGTGCTGGAGGTGCTGCGGTCCCTGAACGGACAGAACGCGTCCCTTCACGGCATCAACGGCGACGTGAACGCGGACGGAAAAACGGACCTTGAGGACGCGATGCTGATCCTGCAGTATGCCTGCGGATGGGACGTGACGCTGAAGTAACAAAGATCTTCGGGCATTTCTGAAAGAACAGAAGCTGCCTGTTCCCGGCTGTGTGAATCCCGATCATTCGTGAAACAGAACTGTCAACAGGCGATCGTTTCATTCGTTTGTGCGATTCACGCGCCGGGTTTTTCCGTTTCCGACGCGCCTGCGTTCTGCGGGAGGGGCAAAGAAAAACAGCCTTGATGACGGGCGGCAGTCCATGAAAAAGGCAATATGGATCTGTCTGCTGTGTACGAGTGACGGGGACACGGAAAAAAGCTGCTGTGCAGAATGATTGCCTTACACACAAAACAGGCGGCTGAAAACCGGCATTCGGCCGGGGCACAATCGTAACGGAATGCATGTGCTGCGGGCCGAAACAGGCCCGTCTGAAGCCAAGGGAGGATCGGACCATGACGAACCGGGAATTCCGAGCGCTCTGCATGGAGAAATTCGATGCGAAATCCCATGAACTGAACGCCCGCGCGAAGAAAAACATCGAAGCATACCGCAAAACCGGTCATACCCTCCGTTTGCTGGATCAGAACGGAATTCCGGTATCAGGCGCCCGTATCCGGGTGATACAGAAGACACACGATTTCCGGCACGGCGCCAATATTTTCATGCTGGATGAGTTCCGGGAGCAGGAAAGCAATGAGCGTTACAGAGCGCTGTTCGCTCAGTATTTCAATCTGGCGACGGTGCCCTTTTTCTGGTCGGCGACCGAACCTGAGGCAGGCAGACTGCGCTATGATATCGGCAGCCCGAAACTCTATCGCCGTCCGCCGGCGGAACTCTGCGTGCGGTACTGCGAGGAGAACGGGATCATGCCGAAACTTCATTGCCTTTACTACGACAAACTCATCCCGGACTGGCTGCCGAAAAACAGCCCGGCCGAAATGTGGAAGCTGTATGAGAAGCGTTTTGCCGAAATCGCGGAACGGTACGCCGGAAGAATGTATGAGTTTGAAGTCACCAATGAGATGATCTCGACGCATGGGTGGACTTCCTGCTCCGTGCTCGCGCACGAAAGAGACACGGGAATCCGTATGTGGAAAATGGCGCGGGAATACTTTCGCAACGAAACGCTGGTCATCAATGACAGCTATCCCAAAGACGTCGGCATGCGCAGATACTGCGATCCGTATTATCTGATGCTGAAGGATCTGATCAGCCAGGGCGCGTCCATCGATAAGATCGGGGTTCAGAACCATATCTTCTGCGGTGTATCGACAGGCAGGCAGGAAGACGGGCTGATGCAGCGCATCGAGCACTTTGATCCGGATATCGTCATCCGGGGTCTGGAAATCCTCTCCGAATTCGGAAGACCGCTGGAAATCACCGAGATCACCATCCCGACGCTCGGAGAGGGGGAGGAAGCGGAACAGCTGCAGGCGGATATCCTGCGGCAGCTGTACACCATATGGTTTGCCACCCCCCGTATGGATGGCGCGGTTTACTGGAACGTTGCGGACGGCACCGCTGTTTCAGTGCCGGGCTGGGATGAAAATGTATGCCGCGGAGGGCTTTTTCACCGGGATATGTCCCCCAAGCTGTCCGCCCTGATGCTGAAACATCTTTTTGAAGAGGAATGGCATACCGAAGAAGAACTGGTGACCGATGCGTACGGATGCGCCTGTTTCCGGGGGTTTTTCGGCGATTACACCGCGGAAACCGGAAACGATCGGTTCACATTCGGGCTGCACAGAGCCCATCCCGCAATGACGACACACAGGATCTGTCGGCAGGCCTGATATCTGTCTGCCGCTTAACGGTATTGGAGGTGAAAAACGATGCTGTGGACGTATCTGATCCATCTGGGATCAAACATGTGGGGAGAACCCTGCTCACAGCGCAAAACCCTGCACTT
>CADBNX010000064.1 GCA_902796115.1 uncultured Eubacteriales bacterium | reverse complement strand
GTAAGCCTGTATTTTCAGAAGAGTTTCTGGTGACTTTTCAAGGGATCTTCTCAGGGGCTTTCATCCGGGGTACAGCCCCAAAGAAGAAAAACATGGATGAGGAATCAATCCGCTGCTCAGGAAAAACCGCAAAAAACAACAGGAAATGAACAGAAAGTCAATTGACAGGAGAAACACCGCGCGATATGCTTACCATAAGAAACTGTTTCCGCGAGGAGAAAGGAAGGAAAGGCATGAAGAAACATGTCTGGGCGATTATCGTCCTTCTGCTGATCACTATCGGATGCGCGGCGGAAGCAGGCACACTCCATCTGCCGTGGGGACTGGAGACCGTCGAGGAAGACGCTTTTTTCGGAGATCCAGCGATATCCTCTCTGACGGTTCCGGAAGGAACCAGGTTTATCTACGCCCGCGCCTTCGCCTACAGCGGACTGAGAGAAGTACAGCTGCCGGCGAGCCTGCGGTACATCGCCGACAACGCTTTCGAAGGATGCAGCCAGGTCAGCGTGACCGCGATCCGGGGTACCTACGCCTACAGCTGGGCGCTGCGGAAAGGATTCATCCCGCAGCCGGCGATCCAGAACATCAGCGCGAAAATCGACTCCACCGGCACAGCCGTGATTACATGGACCGACGAGGAAAACGCGCCGGAATACGCCATATACGAAATACTGGACGGATACGAGCAGCTGGTCGGGACGACCAAAGGACACACCTGGAAACTGCCGGAGATCACGGCCGGCACACATCAATACACCATATACGCACGGGAAAACAGCGGCGTCAAACGGATCGTCGGCGGAAGCTCGGACGTGGCCACCCTGACCGTCGCCGCATGGGAAACACCGTACGGGATAACGGACTGCAAAGCGGAAAAAGCGGGCACGGTTACGCTTTCCATACAGACGAACGGAACAGCCACAAAATACGGCGTATGGGAGATACTGGCCTCAGGAGAGAGAAGATCCGTAACAACAGGAGAGCTGAGCGGAGACAATACAACGGTCGAGATTACTTCCGTGACTCCGGGAGACCACCGGTATGTGGTACGCCCGATGAGCGGATCCACGGCAGGGATCGCCTCCGAGCCGGCAAGCGTAACCGTTTACGACAGCGACCCGGTCACGTCCATCAGCCTGAGCAGCTCCAGCAAGGCAACCATGACGGTCGGAGAGATACGGACGCTGAGCTGGACCGCGTATTCAGCGCCCGGCACATCGGCGGACAAAACGATCACCTGGTCGGTCGACAATCCGGAAATCGCAACGGTGAACGGAAAACAACTGACCGCTCTTCAGGAGGGGCATTTTACACTGATTGGAACGCCGGTCAGGGGGACGCCGCTTGAAGTGACGATGTGGGTCGGAGCGACGTACACGGTGAACAAAGGAGAATGGATCGGGGCGAACCTTCAGAAAGCGGCCTCCAAAACGGATCTCATCGTGCCCGCGGATCTGGGAATCACCAAAATCGGATACCAGGCGCTTTCCAACTATAAAAACAACATCCGGACGATCATACTGCCCGAGGGAACCGAAGAGATCGGTTACCAGGCCTTTAAGGGGTTTACCAGCCTGACAAGCATTACGATCCCCGGGAGCGTCGTACGCATCGGAGAATACGCCTTTTCCGGATGCACGGCACTGCAGCAAATTGTTCTGCCAAACGGCATCATCCGGATCGACAACTACGCCTTCAACGGATGCACACAGCTGGCGGAAATCAACTTTCCCGAAACCCTGCAGGGGATCGGACTGCGCGCCTTCGCCGGATGTACGGCGCTGGCGCACGTCGAAATCGGCGGGCCCAACATGGCGATCGGAGATTATGCCTTCAACGGGTGTACCTCCCTGGAAAGCCTGGTGATCCGGGAGGGAAGTTCGGCGATCGGCGCCAGCGCGTGCGCCTCCCTGACAAACCTGCGCAGCGTGACGATGCCCGAGGATATGGACTCCATCGGCGCATCCGCTTTTTCAGGCTGCACCGCGCTGCAGACAGTCGTCATGCCGGAACGACTTGCCCGACTCGGGGACAGGGCATTCTACCAATGTTCATCCCTGACGGCGGTCACGATACCTGAAGGGCTCTCCGCCATTCCATCGCAAGCCTTCGAGATGTGCTCTTCCCTGGAGAACGTCACTTTGCCTGAAGGTATCCGGACCATCAAATACCGGGCGTTTGGCTCCTGCAACGCGATGAGCACGATCGATCTTCCGGAGAGCTGCACCGCCATAGAAACCTATGCATTTTACCTTACGGGATTAACGGAAATTCATTTACCCGGGAAGCTTGAATCGATCGGCGACTGCGCATTCTCCAGCTGCGCCAGTCTGACCCGGGTCGTGATCCCGAATACCGTCCGGGAGATCGGAGGCCTCGCCTTCGGAAACACCGCCCTGTCCCAGTTAACCCTGCCACAGGGACTGATTTCCCTGGGCGAGCGCGTCTGTACAGACCGGATCGTGAGCGTGGACTTCAACCACTGCCACGCGGTACTCAATGATAAAGCTTTCTACGGCGCACGGACACTCACAAGCATCAGCCATACGGAAAACATCGTTTCCTGCGGCAGCCAGGCTTTCGAAAACACCGCGCTCGCGGGGACGGTGAGCCTTGAAAACTGTACGACCCTCGGAAAGCGCGCCTTTTACGGGACAGATATTACCTCCATCTCGATCTCAGGACAGGGGACCGCCATCGGGGACTACGCTTTCGCGAACTGCTCAGAGCTGCAGAGCGTCACCCTGACCGGACATTTCCGCTCCCTGGGGGAATATCTGTTTAATAACTGCTCCGCGCTAACAAACCTGACATTTCCCGAAACCTGTGCTTCCATCGGAAGATTCCTTTGCCAGGGATGCGCAACGCTGCTGGGCCCGATTACCCTGCCCGCGGGAATTCATACCATTCCATACGGCTGTTTTTCCGGATGCAAGGCCCTGACAGGCGTCACGGTTCCCTCCGGTGTAAACGCCATCGCACAATCCGCCTTTTCCTCCACTGAAGCACTGTCGAGCATCCATTTGCCCGAAACCCTGACAAGCATCGGGGAAGACGCCTTTATCTTCAGCGGGATTCCTCAAATCCAGATCCCCGACAGCGTACGCGCCATCGAAAGGAGAGCTTTCTACGGCTGTGCTCGGCTGGCCAGCGCACGGCTGCCGGCGCAGATCGACCGGATTGGTGAATCCGCGTTTTACAACTGCAAGGCGCTGAGAAACGTGACCTGGCCGCAGCACGTGGGCGAAATCGGGGCGAGCGCCTTCGAGAAGGCCGCGCTGGAGGGGAACGCTAACCTGACGGGAGCCATGTGGATCGGGGATAAGGCGTTTTACCAGCAGACGAACCTGCAGCAAGTGCAGCTATCCTCCGAGCTGAGGCATGTCGGGAACTATGCTTTTTACGGATGCGAAGGACTGACAGAGATGAACCTGCCAGCCGGCGTGACCTGGATCGGATCCGCCGCGTTTGACGGATGCATGAGCCTTAACAGCATCTGGAACCTGCACCAGCTGGAAACGCTGGGCGACCAGGCGTTTGCCCACTGCTCGGCACACATCAGCGTGACCGTGCCCCGGACCCTGACCAAAATCAGGGACAATATGTTCGCACATTCCGGCGCGCGGCTGGATAGCGAAAACTACGTCTATATTCATATCACCATCCCCGATACCATCACCGAAATCGGGAAATACGCCTTTTACGGATGCGTCACGGATTCCATCGTCCTGCCCGCGTCCGTCGAGACCGTGGGAGAAGGCGGGCTCGCAACATCAACAATCGAAAGGGTCGAGGTGCGGAACGGCAACCTTCGCCTCACGCTGTATACCTTCGGAAGCGGATCGATCGGATTCCCCATACCGCAGATCATCGCGGCACCGTACAACTCACAGGCACTGGCGGACGCACAGGAGCTGCAGAAGGGAACCAACCGGACCGCGGTGGGGATCATCGTATCCTCCGGATCCACCTCTTCCCCCATCGGAACCAGCGGCCAGGTGATCATCGGGAAGGGACAGGCGATGTCCCTGACCGACATCAGCACCGGACTGGACAGTGCGGAAACGATCACATTCTCACCGGGACAGATCGCCCTGACGATGGACGGAAACCTTTACGGGACAAGTATCGGCGAAACAGTCATGTCCTGGACGAAGGACGGCATCACGCATTCCAGACAGATCCAGGTGATCGGATACAAGGATACAACCGCGTATGCGCTCAACTGCTATGAAACCATCGAAATCGAGGACTTTGTCTGCCCGCCCACCATCTGGCCAGTATCCTGGTCTACCGGGGACGAAAGCATTGCCTCCGCGGGAGCAGACGGGAAAATCACCGGCTTAAAGACGGGAATAACCACCGTTCGGATCACCTTCTCCAACGGGGCATATTCCGAAAGCAGCATCCGCGTGCTGAACGGACCCGTCACTGAATTCAGCCTGGAAGAGGACGTGACGCTTGTCGGAACAAACGAAACCGTCCAGCTGACGCCGGTACTCCTCAGCGGGGAAGTGAGCCCCGAATTCACGTATCATACGGAGGATCCTACCATCGCGAACGTGGACGGCCAAAGCGGCCGCGTCACGGGTATCCGGGCCGGGAAGACACGCGTGCGGGTTACCGCCCGTAGCGGCGCGGAGGCCACAGCGCTGATCTGGGTTCTGCAGCCCGGATATACCCGGGCAGAGGCCAAAGCTCAGCTGATAGCGAATCTGAACGCCATGAGAGAAAACTACGGCCTGCTGGACAAAGCGTACCTGATGTTCAACGAAGGGTATATGGGGAAGGACAAGGACGGAAACGACGTGCTGTTCAAGTTCGATATCACCGAACTGACGAACGACGTCGCGAATAATTTTTACGCGCACTGTTTCGGGAGCCAGGCCTGGAAATATGACAGCCAACTGACCCGATGCGCCTTTATCGCCGAGAGTATCCTGGCGAACGCCCCCAAAGACAAGACGTGCCCGACCGTATCGATGGAGAAGATCAAACGCTTCAACGAGGTGATGGGCTTCCCGAAGGCATTTGTCAACGGGCTCGAGTATATTGTACACGCTAACGATTTCCGCACCGTGGAAGGCACAGTCGCGGCATACGAAAGAGTCCGGAAAGCGATGCCCAGATATTTTGAAACGGTTCCCATCCCGGAAGCAGTACGCAACGTACTGGCCCACTCCGACGAAATCAGCGCGGGCATCTGGGCCGCCGAGCAGGCCGCTGCCTCCATCCGGAAATACATCGACTACTCCAATATCGACAGGGACTGGCTGCTCGAGGTGATCCAGGGGCTGAGACGGTCGAACAACGAGGATCTGCTGATGGTAGCCGGGATTCTTGAAGCGATGCTCACGGATGACGGTATGATGTACTATATCGCAGCCACGATGGGATTTGAAACCGCGCAGAAAGTCGGCACGACGATCCTGAAGGGCGCACTGAAGGACCTGAGCGCGGCTGTCTACGAGATTCCGGTCATCGGACAGTTATATGTCGGCGCGCAGATTGGCATCGCCATCGGCACCACTTTCAACGACGCCATCCTGAACATCAGCGCCCTGGAGACCGCCGAATTCAAGACGCTGTATGCCATCAACGCCGCGAGGAACTACAGGCAGAGCTTTGTCCAGGCGTACGACGCATTTCTGGCCGACCCCTACGATGAAGAAAACTATCAGAAGGTCCGGGAGGCGACACGGACCTATTCCGAACTGATCGCGCTGCAATACGAAAACTGGGGTGAAATCCCCAGGGCGCTCGACAGCTCCGCACCGGGGCTGATCCGGAAAATACTGTCGGAACTGAACCTGTCGGACGAAGAAAGCTACCTTGTCAGCGCGGATTCCGCAGGCTCCTACGCAAAGCTGATCCGGGAGGTCATGCTGGTTCGGGCCGTGGATGTGGTGTATACGGATACCGGGCTGTATCCTTAATTTCC
>CADBNX010000063.1 GCA_902796115.1 uncultured Eubacteriales bacterium | reverse complement strand
GTTTCATAGTATCGCATGGTACAGGACGTATTCTTCCCGACCGCATAGCGGATAAAAGCCGTCAATGAAAAATCCAGCACATTATCGCCCGCGATCACCAGCAGATCATCCTCCAGGTTCATTCGGTCGATGGCAAACTGGATATCGCACACCGCGCCGAGGCGGGTCTCGTTGCTGGAAGTACCGTCGTCCAGCACCGTGATCGGCAGCGGATGAGATTGAGCCCATTTCGTGAAATGGTTTGCAAACTTATGGTTGGAAATGACGATATACTCGTCCACCAGTCCGCAGGTATCGATATCATCCAGCAGCCAGTCGAGAATGGTCTTCTCCCCGACTTTCAGCAGCGGTTTCGGAAAGTTTTCCGTCAGCGGATACAGCCGCGTCGCGTATCCCGCGGCAAGAATCAGACACTTCATGGCACATCGTTCCTTTTCTGGTTCATGATCCCGTCCGCGCTCTCGCACAGATGGAAGCTGTATTTCCCCTTCATTTCCGGATACGCGGCCAGATATTTTCTCTCCACCGTTTCAGTGATGCTTCCGGCTTTGTCCGGATCGATCAGCGCCATACAGCAGCCCTTGAATCCCGCGCCGGAAAAACGGCCCCCGTATATCCCGTCCGTTTCCGTCATGATTTCATAAAGCCGGATCTGTTCCGGCGCTCCGCTTTCCCAGTTGTGAATGCTGCTCCAGCCGGATTCGAAGGACAGCCTGCCGTATTCCTCCAGATCTCCGCGCCGCCACGCTTCCGCACCGTCTTCCACACGCCGAAACTCCGTATACCAGTGTTCACAGCGCTTCGCCCAGGGCACAGGCAGTTTATCCTTGTATGCCTGATAAATATGCCAGCTTACATCCCGCGCGTTGGCCTGATTGAATTTTCCGTATTCAAACCCCGCAAATGCCTGCAGCGCATAAACGCCCGCCCGCAGTTCATCCACGCGCATATTGTATTTGCTTCCTGCCAGGGAATGCTCCAGTCCCGAAAAGAAGATCGCGATGCGATAAGGCTTCATGGCAGGATTTTCCGGGATCAGTTCATAGCGTCCGTCCTTGCAGTCCAGATACAGCAGATGATCCTTTTTCGACAGCACATCACAGCTCTGATCAAGGGTGCCGACATTGACGCCCACATAATTCTTCTCCGCGTCAAACGCAATATCAATCATTTCCTGCGGCGGCAGCCTGATTTCGTTCACCTTGCTCAGCGCGTCCAGAAAGGCCAGGATCACCGCCGCGGAAGACGAAAGCCCGCCGATGGGCAGACTGCCCTCAATCACCCCGCACAGCCCCAATGAAAGCGGATAGCGCTTTGCCAGCGCCCAAGTCGCGCCGCGCAGGTAATCCGCCCAGTCCCCCTCCTTCTGCTTGGGCACAGCCGCGATATGCCACTGCGCCCTTTTCGGAAACTGGAGCGATACCATCTCCACAACGCCGTTGTGTTTGGGCCGGAACGCGATATGAATCCCCTTGTCAATGGCAAGTCCGGTTATCTTTCCCAGGTTATGGTCGCTGTGCGCGCCGATCGGACAGATGCGGTACGGAGCAAATGCAAGCCCCTCCGCATTCCGGTTGTAGATCTCAAAAAACCTTTCTTCGCAACGCATGTCATTATTCCTTTGCTGTTATGTTACAGGCTGCCGGATGCCGTTCTGTACAAACTACAGTGCATTCAGCCATTCCATGAAGCCCTGCTTATTCTCAAGCGCGGTCGTAGTCGGCCTGCCCAGATTCTCCCTTGCCCCGATGGCACATTTCGCTTCAATCAGGCTCAGTTCCTTCCTGCCTTTCGCATTTTCCAGTTCCCTGTCCAGCGCATCAAAGGAATCCACACACACCGCGTTCGGATATCCGCAGGCTTTCGCAATGGCTACCAGATCGATTCCCGCCGCCACCGTCGGCATGCCGCCTACCGTCTCATGCGCGCCGTTATTGATCACCACATGGATCAGGTTTTTCGGCTTGTTGGTGCCGATCACCGCCATCGATCCCATATGCATCAGCACGGCTCCGTCACCGTCGATGCACCATACCTTCGTCTCCGGTTTGTTGATTGCGACGCCGAGGGCAATGGAACTGGAATGCCCCATCGAACCGACCGTCAGAAAATCGTACTTGTGGCTCTGTCCGTTTGCCGCCCTGATTTCAAACAGCTCACGGCTGGCTTTTCCGGTTGTGCTGACAATCGGATCCTCCCCGCTGGCCTTCACGATATGCCGAATGATTTCCTCCCGGATCATGCTGTTTTCATTCCGGTACTCCACCTCCGGCGCGTCCGTCAGCGCTCCCTTGCGGATGACAAACGCGACATCCTTGCCTTTGGCAAGAATTCCCCTGAATTCCGCCATGGCTGCTTCGACTTCGTCATCTGCGGTATCCTTCCCAATGATAAACGGCCTGATATCCATATCTTCCAGCAGCTTCACCGTGACCTCTCCCTGATAGATATGCTGCGGTTCGTCATGGATGCCGGGTTCGCCCCGCCAGCCTATGATGAACACCGCCGGGATCGCATACACCTTCTCATTGAGGAGACTCGCGGCCGGATTGATGATGTTTCCCTCTCCGCTGTTCTGCATATATACCACGGGCACTTTTCCCGTCGCAAGATGATATCCGGCC
>CADBNX010000062.1 GCA_902796115.1 uncultured Eubacteriales bacterium | reverse complement strand
GGGAATATCCACATGCCAGATCCGTTTCGGGATGGTCGCGCCGTCCACGATGGCGGCTTCATGCAGTTCGGGCGATACCCCCGCCAGGGCAGCAATATAGATGATGGAGTTGTACCCCAGCTGCTGCCACACGCCGGACCATACATACAGTGAGCGGAAGTATTCTTTTCCTGCAAGAAAATTGATCGGTTGCTTTCCAAACATCGCAAGGATAACGTTAAAGAGGCCGTTGCGGGGGTTGGTAAACTGCAGGATCATGGAACAAAGCACCACAATGGAAATGAAGTGGGGAATATAGCTGGCATTCTGTACCGCTTTCACAAACCGGCGGAAGGGCAGATGCGTCAGCAGGAGCGCCAGAATCAGAGACATAGGAAATGTGGCCAGGGAATACAGGTTGATAAACAGTGTATTCAGAATGATCTGCACAAATTTGCGGTAAGTGAAGAATTTTTCGAAGTATTTGAAACCGGCCCAGCTTGCCTGTTCCATAGGCTGGGTAATGCGGTAATTCTTGAACGCGATCTGAATACCGTACATCGGGTAATACTTGAAAATCAGCAGGATCGCCATCGGCAGGATCAGCATCAGATAATGCGCTCCGTGCTGCTTGAAATGCTTGCGCCAGTTGAATTTCCTGCGATTCGTTGAAGAGACGGTCATACGGTTTTCACCCTTTCAAGGAGAAATTGGAGCCATACTTCCCGGCAAACCCCTTTGCAGGGGTTTGCCGGGAAGTCCGCGCCACGCGCGAGAAGGTGGAAATCAGTCGAGTCCGTAGTATTCGCGGCAGATGGCAAGGTAGTCTTCCAGACCGTCGTCCTCGATCATCTGGACATAGCTTTCCCAAGCCGCGTCGTCATTGATGTCGCGGATGCCCATGATGAATTCATGCAATGCGGTGGTAATGTCGCCGTGAATCAAGCCGGCGTACTGGGATTTTTCCGCCGCCAGATCCAGATCGTCGCACCAGGTCATCTGCGGCCATCCGACATCCTTGGCGTACTGATAGTACAGTTCGCCGGCGGCATAGTTTTCAAGATCCGCTCCGGAAGCTTCCACGGCATAGGTAATGTCGCGATCCGTCCAGGAGGAGCCGATCCAGTCGCGGTTCCACATCCGGTTCTGATCGTCCGCGGTGTTGTGTTTTACCACGGCAGGGGTGGTGCCGTTGCAATTGACCACGTCGTCTTCCCAAGTCCAGTCTTTCTCCGGGAAGCCTCTGAACGCCATCATCTCAATAACTTCCGGCATGAAGAAGGTATCCAGCCAACGGATGGCCAGGACGGGATCCTTGCACGCGGAGGTCACGATCACGCGGTTTCCGATGACTTCGGTGCTCTTGCCCGGCACGACCTTTTCGCCGGTGTATACATTGTCCAGGGGCGCCAGTGCGGTATAATCCGTGAAGTACACGGCGTTTTCCACATCACCCTGCGCAGTCAGCATACGGAAGTGATAGGGCGCGGGAATGCAGGCAACCAGCACCTTGTCTTTGGTGGTCGTCGTGAAGGAACGCATGTCTACCAGGGACTGGGTGAACGCTTCGCTGCCGATCAGGCCCTCGTTGTAGAAGCGATTCAGCGTCTTGAGGCCTTCACGCATTTCATCGCTCAGCACATCGGTTTTGATCTCGCCGTCTTCCAGGTAGAAGTAGCGTTCGCCGGGCATGGCGGAGGGAACGAAGCAGTACGCGCCAAGCAGGTACAGCATGGGGTCGCCGCCGTCATGGCCATAGTTGGCCTGGCCGGTGATCACGATCTCATCATTGGGATCGCCGTTGCCGTTCATATCGTTTTCCTTGAAGTAGAGGCACATGTCCTCAAATTCTTCGATGGTATCGGGCTGTTCCTTGCCGGTCGCTTCCATATAGGTGTTCAGCCATTCGGTGTAAACCCACATCTTGGCGCGGGTTCCCTGAACCTGATTGTATTCGATTTTCGGGATCGCATAGATGTGTCCGTCGGGGGCGGTGATCTCTTCGCGGACATTGGGATTCTCGTCCAGCAGAGCCTTCAGGTATACGCTGTGCTCGTCGATCAGTTCATCCAGCGGGATGATCACGTTATCGGCGGCGAAGGTCAGCAGGTCGCCGGTACGCATGTAGATGTCCGGATAATCCCCGCTTGCGATGGAGGTGTTGAAGATGGTCGTGGCGTCGGCGTTGGGCACTTCGATCCACTCGATGTGCACGCCGGTCTTTTCCTCAAACCACTGCGTCATGGGCAGGTTCGGGAAATCGACCATATTGCTGAAGGAGGACGCCCAGACGGTGAGGGTCTCGCCGTCCTTGGCAATGGGATACTCGCCCTTGGGGGAGAGTTCCGCCAGTGCGCTGCAGGAAAGCAGCAGGCAGAGCAGGAGAATGATGGAAACAAACTTCTTCATACAAAGAGCTCCTTTCTGTTTGTTTACCATATCATATCACATTTCAGGAATAGAGAATATATACCAAACTTACGAATTTATTATTGATTTTTACGCTTTTGAAGGCTTTTCGGGCGTCGCGCGCGGGAGAGCAGGCACAGAAAGCAGGTGCGAAAAGCCGCGCGGCCGCCGTGCTTCCTTTCTTGACAGTCCGGGTTTTCCTTCTATAATAGTTCGCGTACGTTCCGCTTACGCGGAACGATCCTGACTGACCGGAGCAGCG
>CADBNX010000061.1 GCA_902796115.1 uncultured Eubacteriales bacterium | reverse complement strand
CAGGTCCCCGGCCCTGACGCTGTCTCCCTCTTTGACCGCCATGCGGACGATGACGCCGTTTCCGCCCACGGCCACCGGATCCGCCGCAGCAAGCGTGCCGCGTCCGATGCGCGCGGTATTCTCAAACCCGGGTGTGCGGTAGATATTCACGCTTTCTCCGATTTCGATGCCGCCTTCTTCCGCAACCACGGTAAAGGCTCCGCCCGCCGCCGCGCCGACCGTGCCCGCTCCGGTATGGGTCTGGTTGGTCACTCCGCGCAGGTATACCTTTTCGCCCGGATGCACCCTTCTGTTTTCCGCGCTGTCATACGCGTTCTGGCCGTTTGCCGCCACATACAGGTTATTTGTTTCGATCAGCACCGCGGCGCCCCAGCGTGCCGCGGCCAGTTCCGCTCTGTCGCCCGCGGCCGCAAACACATGCGCCGTACCGTCTGCCGGCGCGTACACGCGCACCGGCGCCAGCTCCGCGACGGCCTGTCCCGCTTCCACCCGGTCACCCGGTTCGGCAAAAACTTCCGTCACCGTACCGCCGAAGGAAACCTTCACCGATACTGTGTTTTCAAACGTGATTACGCCTTCCACGGATACCACTTTGGCTGACGCGGACCCAAACAGCGCGCACAGGAGCAGTGCCGCCGCAACAAACATGGCTGTTCTTTTCATTCCTTTTCCCTCCGTCCTTCTGATGTCTCGGTCCTTTCATACGGACGCGCATCCCTCCCGGGATCCGCACCCGTATTTTCTTCTTTCAGTATACCCCATTTCGCGGAAGATTACAATCAGTCATGAAGGATTTCATCCCTTCCGCATCGGCCGAAGCAGGGTCCCGATCAGGATTTCGCGTCGGTCTTCTCCGCGCGGAAAAGCACGCTGCGCCGGTAGCGGATCGTGAGCAGCAGCGCGCACATGACCCAGCCCATCGGATAGCCGAGCGCCACCGCGGGAAAACCGAGTCCCAGTACGGTTACCGACGTATACAGATACAGCTGCCGGAACGCCACATAGGACAGCAGCATCATCACGGTGGGACCCGTCGCGTCTCCCACGCCCCGCAGCGCGCCCGAATAAATCTGATTTGACCCGAGGAACAGATAGAAGGGTGTGATGAAGCGGATAAATCGCTGCCCGTAACTGACCACTTCCTCCACCGGGGAGAAAAAGCCGAGCAGCTGCCTTGCCAGGACCCATACCAGGGTACCCAGCACCAGCGTGGAGCCGTTTCCCATGAGCATTGCCATATGGACGCCCCGTTTGGCACGGGCGGGATTCCTGGCGCCCCAGTTCTGGCCGACAAAGGTGGTGGACGCCATGCCGATCGCCTGCAGCGGCACCAGCACGAAATTGTCCAGCTTGCCGTAAACCGCGTAGCCCGCCATGGCCGCGTCTCCGAGCGCGTTGGTGTAGGACTGTACGAACGCGTTGGAAAAACCGGTCACACCGGTCTGGATCGCGGAGGGCAGGCCGAGCCTGATGATCTTTCTGAAGGATTCCATGTCAAAGCAGAGCTTTTTCAGCCGCAGCCCGTAAGGACCGCGCTCGCGCGCCAGCGAATTCAGGATGAGCAGCGCGGAAATGAGCTGGGAAAGGATGGTCGCGTACGCGACGCCGGCGACCCCCAGCGGAATCACCAGCACCAGCAGCAGATCCAGCCCCATGTTCAGGCATGCGGAAATGATCAGGAAAATCAGCGGGCGTCTGGAATCTCCCACCGCGCGCAGGATGCCGCTGCCCATGTTATAAAACATAATGCCGCACGCGCCCCAGAAATAGATGGACATATACTCGCGCTGGACCGGGATCACGTTTTCCGGCGTTTTCATGAAGCCCTGCATCGGCGATATGATGAGCTGGCCGAGAAAGGTGACGATCACGCTCAGGATGGCCGTCAGCACGATGGACGTATGCACCGCCTTCTCCAGTCCCGTTTTGTCATGCGCGCCGAAGCGCTGTGATATGATGACGGAAGCGCCCGTGGAGAGGCCTGCGCAGAATCCGACGGTCAGGTTCACGATGGACGCCGAAGAGCCCACCGCCGCCTGTGCTTCCTTGCCCACGTACTGGCCCACCACCCAGGTATCCACCGTGTTGTACAGCTGCTGGAAGAAAAGCCCCACCATCATGGGCAGCGCAAACGATACCAGCTGCCGCCAGATGACACCCTGCGTCATGTCCGTATCCTTGCGTTGCAATGCCAACTGCCATCACCCTCCCGCGCGGCGCGTGCCTTTGGGCGTGTCACGCCGCCTGATTGGAATACCGTTTTCGGTCATATGCTGATATCCGTCCTTTTCTTTCTGACCGCGGCGCGGATCAGCGCCGTCAGCAGCGCGCCGGAAAGGGCAATGCCGCACCATACGCCCACCGTACCGTGCCAGCCCAGGGATTCCGAAAGCAGCGCAAACAGCCAGGTCGCCAGCGCGCTTCCGCAGTAGGTGGCCGCGTTCAGGAGCCCCGCGTAGAAGGAAGCGCGTTTCTTGGGGAAATACGCGGGCAGATAGGAGGTCTGCAGCGCGTTGGTGTCGTGTATCACGCCGTTTCCCATGGCCAGGCCGAACAGCGTCAGCGGAAAACTGCCTGTAAGGCACAGGGAGAGCAGCGCGCCGTCCGCGAGAAAGTACAGCGACAGAAGCCACATGGTCCTGCCGCGGCTCAGGCGGAGCATCCGGTAGGTGGTCAGGCTGATCAGCACGTGGAATACCGGCAGCGCCACGCTGGTCAGAATGGATACCGTGCTCTGCAGGCTGAACGCTTCCGAAAGATAGGTGGGCGTCCAGCTGCTCACCCCGTCGCGCAGCATTCCCTGAAAAGCAATGGTAAGGAGCAGCACCGGCATCAGCACTCCCGGAAGGAAGGGCGCGCCCGCCTTCTCCTCATCCCGGGGCCTTTCCATGTCTTTGACTGCCGCGGGGCCGGAGGAGAATTTCGCCGCGCCTCCCAGCCACAGCAGAGAAACCGCCGCTCCGGCAGCGCCCGCTGCCGCCATCGCGGTACGCCAGCCGGAAAGACTGATCATGACCGGGCAGGCAAGGTAGATCACAATGGTGCCGAGGGCACTCGCCGTTGAGATAAAGGGCACTGCCCGCTCGTATTCCTCCCGCGTCAGGTTGTCCCGCATCAGGCGCACCATGGGAGGCCACATGAATGCCTGTGCCAGCCCGTTCAGCGCCCAGATCGCCGTCATCAGCGCGATATCCGGTGCCGCGGCCGGCAGAAGAAAATTGCAGACCGAGGAGATCGCAAGGCCGAAGAACATCAGCCGCTGCGGCCGGAAACGGTCGCCCAGATACCCGCTGAGCAGCTGTCCCGCGCCGTAAAAGGCAAACGAAGCGGTCGTCACAGCGGATACCTGCGTCTTCTTCAGGCCCTCCGCCCCGATCACCTCCACCATCATCGCCGCGAAGCTGGTTCTCGTGAGATAGCTGGCAAAATACACCGCGCAGCACAAAAACGTCAGCAATAAGGCTTTGCGGCGGTCATAAGACTTACGCAAGGCAGATTTCCTTTCCTTCCCACTCCGGATCCGGCGCGATTCCGAGCAAGGCCGCTGCCGTCGGCGCGATATCCATCAGGCCGGCTCCCGGAATCTCCCTGCCCTTCCGCTCCTTCCGGTACGCGAACAGCGGAATGGTCATATCCTCCTTCATGTCCGTTCCGTGGCTGCGCCCGTGCCCGCCGTGATCCGCGGTGAAGAACAGCTCGGTATCCTCCGGCATGCAGGAGACGACGTTGCGGACGCACTCCACGCTCTGCCGCAGTGCGCGCAGGTATTCTTCGCTCATCCAGCCCTCCGCGTGTCCCGCCTCATCAAGCCACCCGAGGTAGAGGAATATGAAGTCGGGCATGTTTTCGCGCATATCCCGCACCGCGGCTTCCGTCAGCGTGAGATTGGTTTTTTCATACCCGTAAATATGGCCGGATTCATAAAGGCCCTTTGCCAGGGAATCGGGTGCCGCAAGATCTCGCAGCTCTCCCCAGTTGTAATACATCGCGGCGGTTTTTCCGCTCTCCCGGATGCGTTCGAACAGTCCTTT
>CADBNX010000060.1 GCA_902796115.1 uncultured Eubacteriales bacterium | reverse complement strand
GTGACGGTATCGGATCATCATTTCGCGCCGGGCAAGAAGATGTGGACCTGGGGCGACGGCGATTTCGGGCGCGCCTGGTGCGCGAACCTGACGGACAACGACGACCGCTATATCGAGCTGATGACCGGCACCTATACCGACAATCAGCCGGACTTTACCTATATCATGCCGGGGGAGACGAAAGTATTCAGCACGGTGTGGTATCCCACGCGAAGCATCGGCGAAACGAAAAACGCGAACCGGGACGGCGCGGTCAGCCTGAAATGCGAAAACGGGAAAATCACGGCCGGCTGTGTGACGACATGCGCCATCAAGGGCGTGTTCCGGATCTGCTGCGGGGAAGAAGTGCTGGCGGAATATGCCGGCACCGTGGATCCCGACCATCCGGCAATGCTTGAGGCTGCGCTTCCCGGGGGGGCGGCGGAGAGCGAGCTTTCCTGCGCGTTCCGCGATCTGAACGGCAAAAAACGGATCTCCTTCGCGCCCTGCGAGCTGCGCACGCACGAGAAACCGCGCGCCCGCACCATTCCGCCCAAACCGCGGGACGTGGAGAGCATCGAGGAGCTGTACCTGCACGGCGCGCACCTGGAGCAGTACAAGCACCATACCTTCGAAGCGGAAGCGTATTACCGGGAAGGCCTCAACCGGGATGAAAAGGACCTGCGCTGCAATCTGGGCATGGGAAGGCTGTATCTGGAGAAGGGCGATTTCGCCTCCGCGGGGAAATACCTGAACAACGCTGTCGCGCGGCTGAAATGGCGCAACGACAATCCGGCGGATCCGGAGCCGATCTGGCATCTGGCACGGCTGGAGAAGCTGGCAGGCCGCGACGATAAGGCCTACGATCTGTTCGCGGACTGCGCCTGGCAGTACGGCTGGCGGAGCGCCGCGATGTATGAGATGGCGTGCATCGATCTGAAACGCGGCGACAGGGAACGCGCCGAAGCGGAGCTGGAGCAGGCGCTGGAAGGAAACGCGCGCCATTTCGCGGCCAGGGTGCTCCTGGCGCTGATCCGGAAGGATACGGACGGGATCGAAACCGTGCTCAGGATGGCGCCGCTTGAAAGCTACGCCCGGTTCGCGAAATGGCTTCTGGATGGGACGAAGGTGGCGGATTACATTCTGGACCGGCCGCAGGACTGCATCGATACGGCGCTGGACCTGATGCAGGCGGGTCTGACGCAGGAAGCGCTGCGCGTGCTGAAAGCATGCGCAAAGCCGGATATGATGATCGCATTCTACATCGCGTACCTGACAGGAGAAGAGCCCGCGGATGCGACGATGAAATACTGCTTCCCGAACCGGCTGGAGGATATCCGCGTGCTGCGCGCTTTTGACGGCGACTGGCGGGCCAATTACCTGCTGGGCTGCGTATACTATGACAGGATGAATTACGACGCCGCGGTCGGAGCGTGGGAGAAGAGCGCGGCGCAGAAGGAGGACTGGGCGCCGGTGTGGCGCAACCTGGCGCAGGCGCTGTGGGATCACGCGGGACGCAGGGAGGAAGCGCGGAAGGCGCTGGAAAAGGCGCACGCCCTCGCGCCGCGGAACGCGCGCATCATCTTCGAACTGCTGCAGCTGTACAGGAACATTCCGCTGTCTCAGCGGGAGCGGCTGCGTTTCCTGGAGGAAAACGAAGAAGCCGTCCGTGAACGGGACGACTGTTTCCTGGAAATGATTGTTCTGATGGTGGAACTGGGCGATTATGAACGCGCGCGGAAAATGCTGCTTTCAAAGCGCTTCAACATCTACGAGGGCGGGGAAGGCAAACTGACCCGTCTGCACGGATGGCTGTACACGCTCTGGGCCCGCCGGGAAGCGGAGAAGGGAAATACGGAGGAAGCGCTGCGGCTGCTGGAAGAAGCGCTGGTGTATCCCGCCAATTACGGGGAAGGACGGCATTACAGCGCGCAGGAAGCGCAGATCTATACCCTGGCGGGCGATCTGCTTTCCGCCGCGGGACGCGCGGAAGAGGCGAAAGCAAAGTATGAAAAGGCCGCGAACCAGCCAAGCCAGATCACGGACCTGACTTATTTCGCGGCGCTGTCCGCCCGCAGGCTCGGCCAGAGCGCGCGTGCGGACGGGATGCTGCAGGCGATGATCGAAGCCGGAAAAGCAAAAATCGCCCACGCGGACGAATACGGGTACTTTGGTGTGGGCATGGCCTCGCCGCTGCCCTACGAGCTGGATCCGGCTCCGGGAAACACCGCGGACGGGCTGCTGTTGACCGCGCTCGGCGCGCTGGGCCTGGGAGATGAGAAGAAATGCCGTGAGAACATCGCACGGCTTGAGAAAGCGGACCCCTATAACGGGAAGCTGGCCTTCCTGCGGCAGATGCGGGTTCTGTAAGACCGACAAACAAAACGAAGGCGGGGACTGTTCCGGAATCGCCGCGCCGCGGCACCCGGTCCCCGCCCTTGTTTATTATCTTTGAATCAGGGAAACCGCGATGCCCATGGAATTGCAGCCGACGTGACAGGCGATGGAACAGGACAGATCCCAATAGGTGACCTGATAATCCGGAAACGCCTTCTGTACGCGTGCCTTCCATTCCTGCGCGTCCTCCGGGCGGAGAAACGTGCCCGCCGTACAAAGAAATAATTCTTCCGGAGGAATATAGCGGAAGCGCTTTTTCAGATCGGCCTTCATCAGTTCGATCAGGGTTTTCTGCGTATGCTTGTTGCCGCGCACCACGCATTGCGCGTCCAGCTTTCCGCCGCGGATATTGAGGATCGGGTGAAGATTCATCGCGGTGGCAAGGGACGCGCCGGCGGCGGTGACGCGGCTGCTTTTTTTGAGATATTTCAGGGTTTCCACATAGATGTAGATGCTGGCGTCAAACGCGCCTTTTTCCAGCAGCGCGCAGATTTCTTCCGCGCTTTTTCCGCTTTTGGACAGAAACAGCGCGTCATACACGCTGCTCAGCTGCGTCGCGGAGATACGGTGATTGTCGACGATAAACACCTTTCCCGCATAAGGTGCCTCCGAGGCGAGGCTTTTTGCCGTATCGCAGGAGGAGGAGAGGCCGCTTGACATCGGAATGCAGACGATTTCTTCCGCTCCGTCCGCCAGGATCCGGTCCCACATGCCCGTCACGTCCCCCGGGGAGGGCTGCGAAGTGTAAGCGGCGCGTCCTTCGTTGAGCGCGGCGTACAGTTCGGCATGGGAGATATCGACGCCTTCCGTGTGGTTTTCCCCATCCAGGATCACCGGCATCGGAAGCACCCATATGCCCTTTTCCCGGCCTTCCTCCACACTGATGCCGCTGTTGGTGTCCGTCATGATGGCGATGTTTTTCATAAAAGCTCCTTTTACAGCACGGAAATCAAAAAGTCCGTCTGCTGCGCGGTGGTGGCCCAGGAGGTGGCGATACGCCGGATCAGGCTGCCGTCGCTCCGGTTTTCCCAGAAGCCGAGCTCCGCTTTTTCACTGATACGGGCAAGCTGGCCGGACGTGAGGATGGGGAAAAGCTGGTTGGTGGGGGAGGGGAACGCGAGCGCATAGCCTTTTTCGATCAGCGCGGCCCGGATGCGGGAAGCGCAGGAAACGGCGTTCTGTCCCAGTTTCATGTACAGGCCGTCCGTAAAGAGAACGTCAAACTGGAGACCCGCGATCCATCCCTTGGCCAGCAGCGCGCCGTGCTGCTTGACCAGGGTAAAGAAATGCGGTACGGTGCCGGGACGCGGGAAAACGAGCGCCTCCCCGAACAGTGCGCCGCATTTGGTGCCGCCGATGTAGAAGGCGTCGCACAGACGGGCAAGATCGGCCAGGGACACGTCGTTTTCCGGGCAGGCGAGCGCGTAGGCCAGCCTGGCGCCGTCCGCGTACAGGGAAAGGCCGTACCTGTCGCAGCACGCGCGGATGGCGGAAAGCTCCTGCAGGGAGTAGAGGGTTCCGTATTCCGTGGGCTGGGAGAGATAAACCATGCCCGGCATCACGGTATGGTCGCGCGTATCGTCCGCGTGCCACGCGGCGAGCATATCCTCCAGCGCG
>CADBNX010000059.1 GCA_902796115.1 uncultured Eubacteriales bacterium | reverse complement strand
GTCTCCGTCCCTCGACCGCAGTTCGCAATGGCATCTGCAGCACTACGTTTGCAGATACCTATTGCTCACTGGGCTGTCGGTTCGCTGTATCCCGCACTGCGGGCGCTCACCTCTGCCCCTCGGGCGCAGTTCAGGATGGCATCTGCTGCACTTCGTTTGCAGATACCTGTTGTTCACCGGGCTTCCGGTTCGCTGCTTTCCCCGCAGCCTTCCCCCATGGGGAAGGTGGCCGCCGCCAGGCGGTCGGATGAGGTTTGGGAAGGTGGCAGCCCGCAGGGCTGACGGATGAGGTTCGCCCACCGGGCGCGCTCGGCCCGCCAGCCAAAGCCGCTGATGATGGATTCAAGCATGGGATTATCCCCTGCCTCCTTCATACCCGGTTTTCCTGCCGTCCAGGCTGAACTGTAACAGCCCTCATGTCAGATTTGGTATCCGATATTGACATCTCTCTTCGCCGCGTATACAATATAAGTCTATCATTCAGCCAAGGGAGTGATTCGATGAGCAATTCCATTCTTTTCCTGACAGATGAAAGCAACGAACAGAATCCCGCGCTGCTGGTGGAAAGCGTCCATACGCCGGATTCCCTGGCCAGCGCGTCCGGTGTATATATATCCGCTTCCGGTTCCGCCATGCTGCAGGTCAGCAGGCAGAAAGTGCTTCCTTCGCACAGCTGGCTCTGGTTTGCGTCGGAGTCCGGTAAAATGACCCTGACGCACGAGTCGGACACCGTCACCCTCAAGGGCAGGGACTGCTGCATGGTACCGCCCGAGTACGGCGAAATCAGCCTCAATATCACGGAAGAATGCCGCGTTTTCTGGATGACGCTCAGCGGCACGCTGGCCAACGAATTCATGCTCCGCATGGGCGCGGTGCCTCACCGCATGCTCCGGCAGGGAGTTCTTCCCACCCAGATGAATCTGGCGCGCAATATCGTGCAGGCCACGGTGCGCCTCCATGACGTGCAGGAATCTTCTTCCGCACAGCTTCAGCAGCTGCTGTGGGGAATGCTGGCCACCCATTGCGGCCAGCCGGTTTCCAAGGATGCCGTTCTCTCCCATGAAATCGCGAAAGTGATCGATGCGATGCGCCGGAATCAGTACCGCGACAATTTCTCCCTGTCCGACATGGCGGCTCTTTCCCGCATGCCGGTGGAAACCTTCCGCAAGCGTTTCGTATCCGAGGTCGGCATGCCGCCGCAAAGCTACCAGCTGTTCTGCAAAATGGAGCGTGCGAAGGCGCTCCTGAAGCAGGGTCACAGCGTGCGCCAGAGCGGCACCGAGGTCGGCATGAGCGATCCCTATCATTTTTCCAAGGCCTTCAAAAACGTTGTCGGCGTCAGTCCCTCCGCCTACAGCAAAACCGCCCTCAAATGAACGCTCTTTTCCCCTCCATGACCCCGGAGCAGGCAAGGCTGCTTTCGCCGCTCACCCTGGCCTTTGTGGGAGACAGCGTGCACACGCTGCTGACCCGGCAGGAACTGTGCTGCCCCGAAAGAACCCCGGACGCCCTGCACCGTCTCGCAACCGCGCAGGTCAAGGCCTCCGCGCAGGCAGAGTCCCTCGTGCGGATCCTGCCGCTGCTGAGCAGCGAGGAAAACGAGATCGTCCGGCGGGGCAGAAACGCACACACCCATCACGGCGTGCCGAGACACGCCTCGCCGGGGGATTACAGCCAGAGTACCGCGCTGGAAGCGCTGTACGGCTATCTGTACCTGACAGGCCGGTATGAAAGGCTTCGCGTGCTGAACGAAGCCGGCCGTCAAAAGGAGGATCTATGCCCGAAAGCAGACTGAAAGTCACCCTGCTCGCCTCCACGCCGGACGCTGAAGCGGTCTGTGCGGCGGCGGCCCGTACCTGCTACAGCGCCATGCACACAGACGAGCTCGCGGCGCTGGTTCACACGAAAGACCAGACCGTTTTCCTGCGGCGTATCGTCGCCTCAGGCCATCTTTCCGTGCTGGAGCACGCCTCCTTCACCTTCGCGGTGGAAGGGGTATCGCGCGTGCTGCTCGCTCAGCTCACACGGCACCGCATCGCTTCCTTCAGCGTACAGAGCCAGCGCTACGTTTCCCTGGGCGAGGGTTTTGACTATATCATCCCGCCGCGCATCCGCGGCTTGGGGGAAGAAGCGGTCGCCGAATACCGCTCCCAGATGGAAACCGCGCATTCCTGGTATCGCGCCTGGCAGGAAAAGCTCGGCGAAAACGCCAATGAAGACGCGCGTTTCGTACTTCCCGCCGCCTGTGAAACCAGGCTCACCTTAACCATGAACTGCAGGGAACTGCTCCATTTCTTCTCACTGCGCTGCTGCAGCAGGGCGCAGTGGGAGATCCGCGCTCTGGCGGACGCGATGCTGTCGCTGTGCAAAAAAGCCGCGCCGGCGCTGTTTGAAACCGCAGGCCCCTCCTGCGTATCAGGTCCCTGCCCGGAAGGCGCGAAATCCTGCGGCCGGGCGGCCGAAATGCGTGAAAAATACGCGAAACTGTGATCCCGTACCGTTCAAAGAAAGAGGAATGCGTCATGCCGTATTATGAAAACGCCAAGCCGAAAAAAGTGACCCGTGAGGAGCATCTGCGCCGCGACGCGGCACGCTGGGAGCGCGAGGAAAACGCCCGGAAACCGCGCGGCACGGGCCGCGCTTCCGCCCGCGGAGAGGAAAACACTTTCTCCCCCTCCTCCCGTCCGGCTCCCCGCCGGGAGGAATTCTCCGCTCCCGCGAAACGCCGTCCCGCGTCCCCGCGGCCGGAACCCGCGCGCCACGCGCCCTCCCCCGCGCCCCGGCCGGCGCCCATGCGCCGCGCGCCGTCCCCGACGCCCCGGCCGGAACCCGCGCGCCATGCGCCCTCTCCCGAACCGGCACTTCCCGAGAACCTGATCTGCGGACGCAATCCCATCCGCGAGGCCATCAAATCCGGCAGGGATATCGAAAAGCTGCTCGTCATCAAAGGCGATCTTTCCGGTTCGGCGCGCGAAATCGTATCGATGGCGCGTGAGAGGCATATCCCGGTCCAGATCGTGGAAAAACAGGCACTGGATGACGTCACCCGTTCCCATCAGGGCATGCTCGCCTATGCTTCCGCCTATCAGTACGCGGACGTGGACGATATGTTTGCCGAGGCCGAAGCGCGCGGGGAAGCGCCCTTCCTGATCATTCTGGACGGCATCACCGATCCGATGAATCTGGGTGCCATCATCAGGACGGCCGCCTGCGTCGGCGCGCACGGCGTCATCGTACCGGAGCATCGCGCGGTCGGGCTCACCCCCGGCGCGGTCAAGGCGTCGGCCGGCGCGGTGGAATGCGTGAAGGTCGCCCGCGTAGGCAACCTGGTTCGCACCATCGAATTGCTCAAATCCCGCGGCCTGTGGCTTTACGCGGCGGATATGGACGGCGAAGATTACCGCAGGCCTTCATACGGCGGTCCGATGGCGCTGATCATCGGCGCGGAGGGAGAAGGCATATCCCGTCTGGTGCTTGAGAAAAGCGATTTCCGCATCGCGCTTCCCATGAAAGGCCCGATCGGCTCCCTGAACGCTTCCGTCGCCGCGGGCATCCTGATGTATGAAATGCGCCGGTCGGAGCAATAGCAGCAAAGCGCGTCTTTCCACGCGCGCACAAAGCATACACGGCATCATGCCGAATCCTTCAAAGGGAGGCGGCTTATGGATCCATCATCCTGGGACACGGCGGATGAGTTTTCCGCTTACCGCGATCTGAAAGACGAGGACGTCGCAATCCTGGCGCAGAACAATGACGGACAGGCGCTGGTATACCTCCTGGACGAGTACAAAAACTTTGTCCGTTCGAAGGCCCGCAGCTATTTTCTTGTCGGCGCGGATCATGAGGACATCGTTCAGGAGGGCATGATCGGCCTGTATAAGGCGATCCGCGATTTCCGTCCGGACAAGCAGTCTTCTTTTCATGCCTTCGCGGAGCTCTGCGTGAAACGGCAGATCATCACCGCCATCAAGACCGCCACGCGCCAGAAGCATTATCCGCTCAATTCCTATGTATCCCTGAACCGTCCCATGTTTGAGGAGGAAAGCGACCGCACGCTGCTTGACGTTCTGGAAGGCCGCATCACCAATCCCGAGGACCTGTACATCAGCCAGGAGGAGATGCGCAACATTCAGAAGCAGCTGGACGAGCTGCTGTCCGATCTGGAAAAGGAAGTGCTCAGCGCTTTTCTGGACGGGAAAAGCTACCAGGAAATCGCGGAGCATCTGCATCGCCATGTCAAATCCATCGACAACGCCCTGCAGCGGGTGAAACGCAAGCTGCTCAAATACCTGGAGGAAAACCGGTAATGAAACTGCTGACCCTCGTGGTTCCCTGCTACAATTCAGCTTCCTACATGCGCCGCTGCGTGGATTCCATGCTGCCGTGCGGCAATGAACTGGATATCCTGCTCATCGACGACGGCTCCACCGATGAAACCGGCACCATCGCGGACGAATACGCGGCGAAGCACCCGGATTGCGTGCGCGTGATCCACCAGGAGAACGGCGGTCACGGCGAAGGGCTCAATCAGGGCATCCGGCACGCGCTCGGGCTGTATCTCAAATCCGTCGATTCCGACGACCGGCTTGACACGCCCTCTCTGATGAAGATGCTGGATCTGCTTCGCGCGCATACGGACGAACCGGATCAGCTCGATCTGATCGTCAACGACTATGTGTATGACCGGCAGGACGAGCCCTGCTGCTTCTCCGTCAGCTACCGCGGGCAGCTGGATCCGGACACCGTCATGACCTGGGACACCGTCCGCTCCTTCCCCATCTGGAAGCAGTTCATGATCCACTCCCTGACCTACCGCACGCAATTGCTTCGTGACATGGGGCTGGAGCTTCCGAAGCATACCTTTTACGAGGACAACCTCTATATCTATCAGCCCCTGCCCTATGTTAAGAAAATCGCCTACCTCACGGAACCGCTCTACGGCTATTTCATCGGCCGGGCGGATCAGTCCGTCAACGACGGCATGCTCCTGCGGCGGCTTGATCAGGTGACCGCCATCTGTGAAAAAATGGTCACCTCCTACCCCTATGAAACACTCCGCGCGCAGCCGAAAAAACTGAGGCGCTACATGATGAACAATCTGGCGGGCCAGCTGTTCACCACCTCCGCCGTCCAGTATCTCAGCGGCGAGAGCGGCGTACAAAAAAACCGGGAAATGTGGGAGCGCATCCGCACATTCGACCCGGTTCTCTTCAAAAAGCTCCGTTCGCATCCGCTCGGTTTTTTTACCGTTCTCCCCGGCAGGGCCGGAAGAAGGCTGCTGGTATTCGCCTATCAGACCGGGCGGAAAATGATCAGGTTCTGAGTTTTCTTATTCCAGCGGCCAGGGTTTGTCGCTGCGCACCGCCTGCAGCAGCGCGTTGAAGAAGGGGATGACGTTCTCGTCATTCCCGTTATTTACGTTGATGCACATGATCCGTCCGCGGTTGTCGATCTGCATGCCTTCCAGAAACCCGTAAAGCGAATCCGTCGGAATTCCGTACAGATGGGTTTCGTCGCCGTATACGGCATAGCCCTCCTCGTCGCTGTCGATCGCCACCTGCACGTAACCGGCCGAAAGGTCGATGCCTTCCGCGTTGATCGAGCCGTCCGCCACGAGCCCTTCCAGCTCCACAAAAGCGCCCGAAGAAGCGAAGCCCCGGTAATCGTCCATCGGGAGGATATAGATATCTCCTTCCCCCGCGCCGAGGTAAACCGTCAGCTGCATGGCAGCGCTGTAATCCGAGGAATCCAGCAGCAGCACGGAATCCACGATTTCCATTTCCGGAACGCTTTTTTTCCAGATCGGCTCCAGGAACGCGTTCACAAGCTCGGTGGTCGTCGTGCCGCTTTTGATGTACACATCGATTCTTTTATCCTGCGGAGAACGGTACGCGGTCTGCGCGTATACGAGATTCCATACAAAGATGGACGCGATCACCAGCAGCAGATACTTCCATCCGCTGTATGTCAGGTGGTTCCGCAGCCGTTCTTTATTGATCGGTGTCGCAATCGTCATGGGAGCTTCCTTCCTTGTGTGAGATAAAAGCCAAGCCGGGATGCCTGCACAGAAATCAAACCATGAAATCATGTCAGAATCGGGGCATTTTCATGGCACGGACGCGCAGGCGTCCCGGTTTGCCCGAATCTTTCCGGTCTTTACGCCCAGTACATCTCACCGGGCATTTCCGTCATCATGACGTCCTGCATCATGCGGATCGCCTTGCTCAGGCCTTCTTCCCCGCTCATCAGTCCGTCCTCGTGCTCGATGGAAATCGGCCCTTCGTAGCCCGCGATGCGCAGCTCACTCACAAAATCCTTCCACAGTTTCGCGTCGTGCCCGTAGCCGACCGTGCGGAACAGCCAGCTCCGCTCCGGCACGCGGGTAAAGCTCTTGGTATCCAGCACGCCGTTCACCGCGATGTTGTGCGTATTGAGCGAGGTATCCTTGGCGTGAATGAAATAGATCGCCTTGCCCAGGGTACGGATCGCTTCCAGCGGATCGATCCCCTGCCAGAACAGATGGCTGGGATCCAGATTGGCGCCGAGCGTATCCCCCACGGCGTTCCGGATGCGCAGCATGGTTTCGGGGTTGTACACGCAGAAACCGGGGTGCATCTCAAACGCGATCTTCTCCACACCGTGCTCGCGTGCGAAAGCCGCCATCTTCGTCCAGTACGGGATCAGCACTTCGTTCCACTGGTATTCCAGGATCTTCTGATAGTCCGGCGGCCAGGCGCAGGTGACCCAGTTGGGCGTGCGGTCCGCCGGGCTGCCGCCGGGGCATCCGGAAAAAGTCACAACGCGGTCCACACCCAGTTTTTCCGCCAGCAGCACCGCGTTCACAAAATCGTGCTCATAGGCTTTCGCGGTCGCTTCGTCCGGATGCACGGCGTTTCCGTGCGCGGAGAGCGCGGAGATGGTCATATGATACCGCTTGAAGGTGTCCCGGAATTCTTCCAGCTTTTTGCTGTCATTCAGCAGGATATCCGGATCGCAGTGCGCCTTGCCGGGATAGCCGCCGCACCCGATTTCAACGCTCTGAACGCCTCTTTCTTCCAGAAAACGCAGCGCGCCGGAGAGCGGACGATCCGCGAGCGCGACCGCAAGCACCGATAGTTTCATGTTTCTTCCCCTTTCCGTATCCGGTTTCGGTCATTTTTCATTCAGTATGCAGCACGGAGCGCCGCCGCTCCCGCGTGATACACTTTGCTGCCCGATTCTTATTATACACCCGCGGCGTTGGCTTGAAAAGCACTTCACGAAGTTTTAGGTGATTTCCTTCAGCCGTTCGATTTCATGCGCGGTCAGATTGCGCCAGGACCCGCGCGGCAGCTCGTCCAGCGAGAGCGGGCCGAAGCGGATCCGGCGCAGCATGAACACCTTGTGTCCCAGCGCTTCGAACATGCGCCGCACCTGCCGGTTGCGGCCCTCATGGATAGTCACGAGCACCACAGCCGCAAACGCTTCCTGCCGGATCAGCTTTGCTTTTGCCGGCGAGGTTTTGTGATCGTCCAGCAATATCCCTCCGCGGAGCGCGCGCAGCTCCTCGTCGTTCACGCTGCCGGATACCCGCGCCAGGTATCCTTTTTCCACCTCATGGCTCGGATGCATCAGCTTCTCCGCCAGTTCCCCGTCATTGGTGAGCAGCAGCAGCCCTTCGCTGTCGTAATCCAGCCTGCCCACCGGGAAAAGCCGGACCGGAAAATCGGCAAAATGCTCCATCACCGTATGCCTGCCCTCCGGGTCCGACACGGTGGTCACTTCTCCCGCGGGTTTGTGATACATGATGTAGCGCTTTTCCGCCTCCTGAAAAACGCGCTTCCCGTCCACGGCGACGCAGTCGCCTTCCTCCACCTGAACGCCCATCTCGGTAATGGTCTGCCCGTTCACGCTCACTCGTCCCGCTGCGATCATTTCTTCCGCGTGCCTGCGGCTCGCCACCCCGCACAGGGCCAGGTATTTCTGCAGTCTCATTTTTTCTTCTCCGATTTCCTTCACACCGTCAGTAGCGGATCTGTGCGCCCTGTTCCGTATATGTCACGCCGTTGATGTCCGCGGCGATCCGGTCGATGGAGGCCAGATATTCCGGAATGCTCTGATACAACGTATGCCTGTTCGCAAGGATGTACTCCGCTTCCTTCGCGCCGTCCGCGAGCAGAGTGCCCGCCATGTTGCACAGATACTGCGCCGCGAGCACCACCGCGGAATCGAAATCCGCGATGCGGTAATCGTCCCCGTGGCCTTTTCCGACCGCGCCGGAACCGTTGGGATGGATCGCAGGAAACACGCAGGAAATATCGCCCATATCCGTGCTCCCGCCTTCGAAGCCGGGATTGATGCGCACGTTTTCCTTTCCGACCAGGCTCTCCATCACCCGCCGGGACAGATCGTACATGTTTTCGTCGTTATTCACCGGCGCGTAGCCCGGCCGGTCCAGAATGGTCACCTCCGCGCCCAGCGCCAGCGCGCCGCTGATGAACGCGCGGTTCACCTTCCGGTTGTTCTCCAGCAGCATTTTGATGTTCGAGGCGCGCACATAGCTTTCCAGCGTGGTCAGATCGGGTATATTATTCACCGTACCGACCCTTCCGGTCATGATCGGATGCACGCGCACATGGTCCTGATCCCGGAAGGTTTCCCGGATGGCGTTCACCGCCTGCAGCCCCATGCTGGCCGCGTAAAGCGAATTGATGCCCTGCTGCGGCGCGCCGCCCGCGTGGGCTGTCCTGCCGCGATAGGCGATCTGCTTCACGATGCATCCGTTCATGCCGCCGTTCAGGCTGAAAGCGTGCGTTCCGCCGCCCGTATGCAGCATCAGGCACAGATCCGCATCGTCAAAAAAGCCGCGGCGCATGAATTCGAGCTTCCCGCCGAAATAGCGGATCACGCCCTTTTTGCGCAGTTCTTCGCGGTATTCAAGCTCCAGCAGTTCCTCCGCCGGCACCTCCACGAACAGGATCCGCCCGCACAGCCCGTCCAGCGCTCCCGGCTGCCTGAGCGCCGCCGCGGCTCCGAGCAGGGCCGCGCTCTGCGCGTGATGTCCGCAGGCGTGCACCGCGCCGGTTTCCCTGTCGCACTCCGGATGCGAGGCGCAGATCACCGAATCCATTTCCGCGAGCAGCGCCACCGTCGGCCCCGGCCGGCCCGTATCCAGTTCCGCGCGGAAACCCGGGATATCGCCCGCCTCGCGCAGGGTATAGCCAAGCTCCTCCATCGCCTGCTTCAGCGTCGCGTGCGTCTTCCATTCCCTGAAACCGGTTTCCGGATGCTGCCAGATGGTCCTTTCTGCTTCCCGCATCCGCTCGCGCTCCGCTTCCACCAGGCGATTGAGCATTTCCTGTCTGTTCATGTTTCCCCCTCCGTCAGGTCATTTTTTCCTGCTTCACTTTATGATCGATCACATGACGGGAAGCCAGCTCCGCCCGGATATCCTCCGGAGAAATGCCCGCCTCCACCATCAGCACCAGTACATGATAGCACAGATCGGCGATTTCGTACACCGTTTCCCGCCGGTCCTCCGCCTTGGCGGCGATGATCACCTCGGTGCATTCCTCGCCCACTTTTTTCAGGATCTTATCCAGGCCCTTTTCAAACAGGTAGGTTGTGTAGGAGCCTTCTTTCTTCTCCGTTTTCCTGCCGCGGATCAGTTCCACAAGGTCCGTCAGGCGGAAGGCGGGCGGCTCCTCTCCCCGATACATCGGATACGCAAAGCAGCTTTTCGTGCCCAGATGGCAGGCCGGCCCGTCCGCGCGCACGCGCACAAGCAGCGTATCCCGGTCGCAGTCCGCGTCAAGCGATATCACATGCTGATAGTTTCCGCTCGTTTCGCCCTTCACCCGGAGTGCCTGCCGGGAACGGCTGAAAAACGTGCACAGGCCGGTCTCCATGGTCTTTTGCACGCTTTCCCGGTTCATATACGCCATCATCAGCACGTCGCCCGTCGCGTCCTCCTGCACAATGGCCGGAATCAGTCCTTTATCATCGAATTTCAGTTCCGAAATATCAATCATTTTCCCGCTCCTTTCTCAGCTGCCTCACCGGGATCCCCGCCTCGGCCATTCTTGCCTTCAGATCCTCGATTTTCACATCCCCGAAGTGAAAGATCGAGGCCGCGAGCCCCGCGTCCACCCGGGGAAGCGCGCGGAAAAGGGCAATGAAATCCTCCGTGCCGCCCGCGCCGCCGGACGCGATCACGGGCACGTTCACCCGCTCGGAGACTTCCTTGAGCAGCGGCAGGTCAAACCCCCCGCGCACGCCGTCCGTGTCCATCGAATTGACGACCACCTCGCCCGCGCCGCGGTCGACCCCCTGGGCGATCCACTCCACGGCGTCAAGCCCCGTGTCTTCCCTGCCGCCGCGCACAAACACATGAAAACGTCCGTTTACGCGCTTTACGTCGCAGGACAGCACCACGCACTGGTTGCCGTACAGCCTCGCCGCGCGGTCGATCAGGTCCGGGCAGCGCACCGCGCCGGAATTGACGCTCACCTTGTCCGCGCCGCATCCGAGCACGCGTTCAAAATCCGCCACGTCCCCGATTCCACCGCCCACCGTGAGCGGGATAAAGACATTCGCCGCCGTTTCCCGCAGGATATCCAGGAATATGCCCCTTCCTTCGGCGGAAGCCGTGATATCGTAAAACACCAGCTCGTCCGCGCCGCATTCGGAGTAGAACGCGGCCAGCTTCACCGGCGATTCCACATCGGCCAGGTTCTGAAAACGCACGCCCTTGACCACCCGTCCGTCCCGCACATCCAGACACGGAATAATTCGTTTCGTAATCATTTTCTCTCCCGCTCCGTTATTCTTCGCACAGCGCCACGGCGTTTCGCAGGTCAATCGCGCCGGTATAGTATGCCTTGCCCACGATGGCGCCCCACAGTCCCATCTCCCGCAGGGATACCAGATCCTCCTGCGCGGACACGCCGCCGGAGGCCACGATGCGCATATGCGTTTCCCGCAGCAGGGCGCGGTACATGTCCCGGTTGCTGCCCGCAAGCAGCCCGTCCCGCGAGATATCGGTGCAGATCAGCGTGTCAACTCCGAGTTCCTCCATCCTGCGGCAGAAGTCTGCCAGGGAAACCTGCGCGCTCCGCATCCATCCGCGTGTCATCAGGCTGCCGTCGCGCACGTCGGCACCCACGGCAACGCGGTCTCCGAACCGGCGCAGCGCTTCCCGCAGGAAGTCTTCGTCCTCGATCGCCGCCGTTCCGAGAATCACCCGGTTCACCCCGGCGGAAAGGTATTTCTCCGCGGTTCCGATATCGCGTATCCCGCCTCCGATTTCAAGATACGCGTCCGTCGCGCCGCGTACGGCGAGCACGGTATCGAAATTCGGGGTGCCGCCGTCCCTCGCGCCCTCCAGATCCACCAGATGGATATGGCTCGCGCCGCAGGCGGTAAAATCCCGCGCGAACGCAGCCGGATCCCCGTATACCGTGCACCGGGCGTAGTCTCCTTTTGTCAGCCGCACGGCGCGTCCCGCGATGATGTCAATGGCCGGAAACAGGATCATACCCCGCCTCCTTCCGCCTCGCAGAACGCGCGCAGGATGGCGAGCCCCACTTTGCCGCTCTTCTCCGGATGGAACTGGCAGCCCATCACGTTCCCGTCGGCCGCCGCCGCGGATACCTCTGCCCCGTACTCCACCGCAGCCGTGATGCATTCGGACGCGGAAGCGTGGTAGGAATGCACGAAATACACACAGTCCCCTTCCCGGGTATACCGGAACAGCGGACAATCCGGCTTTGTCAGGTGCAGCGCGTTCCACCCGATCTGCGGGATCTTGTATTCGGCCGGCACAGTGTCGGACAGCGGGACCACCGTACCCGGAAGCAGTCCCAGCCCCGGGTGCTCGCCGTACTCCAGGGATTTTTCAAACAGCAGCTGCATGCCGAGGCATACACCAAGCAGTTTTTTTCCGTCCTTTGCCATCGCGCACAGCGCGCGGTCCAGGCCGCTCTCCCGCAGTTTTCGCGCGGCGTCCGCAAAAGCGCCCACCCCGGGCAGCACGATCCCGTCCGCCTGCCTCATTTCCGCTTCCGAACGCGTCACGCGCGTATCCGCGCCGATCGCCCGGAAGGAAGCATACAGCGAGTACAGGTTGCCTACGCCGTAATCCACGATCGCGATCACAGGAGCACTCCTTTCGTGGAAGGCACCGCGCCTCCCAGTGCCTCGTCCCGGGATACCGCCTGCCGGAGCGCGCGGGACACCGCCTTGAATATGCCTTCGATGATGTGGTGGGAGTTCTCCCCGGCCAGCTTCCGCACGTGCAGCGCGCAGCCGGCTTCCCGCACGAAGGCGCAGAAGAATTCCTTTACCAGCTCGGTATCGAAGGTGCCCACCTTTTCCGCCGGGATCGCCGCGTCCCAGCCGAGCGCGCTCCGCCCGCTCAGATCGACCGCCGCGAGCAGCAGCGCCTCATCCATCGGCAGGATCATGCTGCCGTAGCGCGTGATGCCTTCCTTGCCGCCCAGTGCCTGCCGGAAAGCCGTGCCCAGCGCGATCGCGATGTCCTCGGCACTGTGATGATCGTCCACCCGGGTGTCCCCGTCGCAGCGCACCGCAAGGTCAAACATGCCGTGTGCCGCGAACAGCGTCAGCATATGATCCAGAAAACCGACGCCGGTGGCGATGTCGCTTTTTCCCCGGCCGTCCAGGTTCAGGCGCAGTTTCACGTCCGTTTCCGCCGTTTTCCGGCTGATTTCCGCTTCCCTCATACTTTCTCCTTTACGATTTCTTCGATCTGTCCGGCGACCTGCGCCATCTGTTCCTCCGTACCGATGGAGATCCGGTTCCAGTCACGGATCCGCTCCTGGGCAAAATGCCGCACCAGGATGCCCCTCGCGCGCAGCGCGGAGGCAAGCGCGTCCCCCGGCAGCTTTTCATGACGGGCAAACACGAAATTCGTCCGCGATACGGTCACGTCAAAGCCGAGCGCGGCGATTCTCTCCCGGAAAGCATCCCGGGCCGCGCAGACGCGCGCGCACCTTTCCAGGTTGATCCGGTCGTTTTCGAGGCTTGCCTCCCCCATGCGCTGGGTCATGCTGTTCACATTGTACGGGTCCGTCGAATAGCGCAGCGCGTTCAGGCAGCGGATCAGTTCCTCCTGCCCTGCGGCAAAGCCCAGCCGTGCTCCCGCCATCGCGCGGGATTTGGAAAACGTGCGCACGACCAGCAGATTGTCGTATTTCCGGATCAGCGGAACGCAGCTTTCGCCGCCGAAATCCACATACGCCTCGTCCACCACGAACAGCCTTTCGGGGCTGGACGCGCAAAGGTCCGCGATG
>CADBNX010000058.1 GCA_902796115.1 uncultured Eubacteriales bacterium | reverse complement strand
GCTTTCCAGCCCGCTTCCCCGTATTTGGGAAAGGGATGGAACGCTTCGCGGCTCAGCAGGACGGATTCGATTCCTTTGATCGCTTCTTCCAGCATGAGTGTTTCCTCCCGCGGGCCTATGTTATCCTCTGTGCTTCTCAAAAAACGCCATATACACCAGCCAGTCCTGCCGGCTGAGGAAATGCACGCCGTCCCGCTTGTGATAGCCCACCTCGCCGTCCAGGTTCTTTTCCCCGGCATGGAAGGGCTCCGATCCGCCCATGAATCCGCGCAGGCCGAAAAGCCGCCACGCGGGCGAGGCCGCGTACGCGGTGTACTGCTCCGAAAGCGGATCCGCCCACAGATCCTGCTCCGCGGAACCGATCACCAGGAAGCGCGGTGCGCAGCAGGCGGCAAGGAAGTGCTGGTCAAAGGGCATATCCGCCGCGCTCTCCTTGTATTTGGCGCGGTTTCGGCAGAACCAGAACGGGAACACGCGGTCCATCACGGCGATGGTCTCCGCCCCTTCGTGCCATGTGCGGTTCATGGCCGCGCCGCCGCAGCCGGAATCGTTGGACACGGTGAAACGGATCCTCTCGTCATGCGCGCCGCAGATCATCGCGGCCTTGCCCAGCCGGCTGTGCCCGATCACGGCGATGTTTTTCGCGTCCGTCTCGGGCCTGGTCAGCAGGTAATCGACGGCGCGGGAAGCGCCGTATGCCCACATCGACAGTTTGCCCCAGTCCTCCGCCGGGTTCGTGCGCGGGAAGCATGCGGCAAGCCCTTTTGAAAAGTCCCCGTCGTCCGTCGCCACATCCTGATAGTAGATCACCGCCAGCGCGTACCCGCGGTCGATGATTTCCTCCGCCGGATAGTAGCGGTCATACGCGTCCGGGCGGAAATTGAGCAGCACGATCACGGGATGCGGTCCCGCCTTCGTCGGATTGAAAAAGTTTATCGGGAAGGAAAACGGCCCCGCGGGCGTATCAAACGAAAGCGTGATCCGCTCCAGCTTCGCGTGCCCGGCGCAGCATTTTTCGTCCACGCTTTCAACAACGCCTTCGGTTTTCGCCGGTGCCCCGGGCATCCTTCCGTAGCATTCCCGGTCCAGGATCTCCAGGATCTCCGCGCGGCGCTTCGCCCATCCTTCCGCGCCTGTCAGCAGTTTCCCGTCGTTCATGCGAAGCAGTTCCGGTGCAAAATCCATCGCTGTATTCCTCCTCTTTCGTTCCGTTATCTTTCTTCGATCATGCTGATCAACATATTTGCACTATCAGTGCAAGTAAAAGATGCAAATTTTGCACTCCGGTATATACTGTTCGTGCAATTTTTACACTTTTTATACAAAAGAAGTGCAAATTCTCATTTGCACTTCCCCGGCGGTGAGATTACGGAGCGGATACGCGGCGCGTCCAGTCCCCCGCGATATACACATCGCGGTGTTCGTGCAGCACAAACAGCATTTCAATCAGGGCGGGATTGTAGGGAATAAAGGTTTTTTCCGCGATCATGCGCAGGATCCCGTCCTTGCCGCACCATCTTGCAGCCTGCACTTCCTCGTACTGAAAACGCAGATCCGCGATTTGCGGTTCCGCGTCGATCAGGTAAATATCGTCGAAGCCCTGCCTGAAATGGATGGTCAGCGCGGGCCTGGCGGCGTGCAGGACGCTCTTGAGCCCCAGTTCCTCGGCCAGTTCGCGCTCCGCGGCTTCCGGGCTGGTTTCCCCCGCCACAGCGCTGCCGCCCACCGTCAGGTCCCACAGGTTGCTCCACCCGTCCTTGAACGGCTGGCGCTGCTGGATCAGCATTTCTCCCGCCCGGTTGAACACGCAGACGTGGACCACGATGCGGTACAGTCCTTCCGGCATCTTCTCTCCCCGCACCATGGTCCGCCCGGTGGGTATCCTGTCCGCCGTGTATAGATCCCAAAGCTCCATCTCAGGCTCTCCCCCGTTCCGTATCAGAAATCGCCCAGGCCGATGTCTTCTCCGGTATCGATTTCTTCCTCTTCCTCCTCAACGGGAACGGCGGGAATGAACTCGCTCTGCCATACCTCCTGCGGCAGGCCGGCCACCAGCTGCGGCAGGTTCACCACGATGCCGTCCATGCCGAAGGGCAGGGTGATGGATACGGGAACGGTTTTCTCCTCATCGCCCTTGTTTTCCGTGATTTCAAGCTCCATCCGGAAATGCTGCCCGATCCAGGTGGCCATGCCGCGCTCGCGCTTGCCGAGCTTCGCGGCCCTTTCCCCTTTCACATACACGTTCACCCGCTGAAAAGCGGCGTATTCCACACCTTCGTATTCCGCGGTCTTGTTGTCAAAATACACGGTATGCCCGCGGCCGATCACGAACATCACGGCCGCTGCGATCAGAAGAATGGCGACGGTGCATCCCCGGGCGATCCATTTCTTTTTGTTCATCCCTTCATCGCCTCCTGCTCCGCCTGCAGCTGCCGGCCCATGCCGGCTTTGGCGCGGCGCTTCTTCGTTTCGTACATCACAAGCGCCACCGTGATGACGCCGTAGGAGGCGAACACGCGGAAGTATTCGCCGATCATGCTGTCGCCTGTCAGCTTCGTGCCCGCGCTCGGCGCCACGATGAACATCGTATGGAACAGGATCACGCCCAGGAACACGTTGCCGATGCCGGCCTTATCGATGGACGCGCCGCCCACCAGCAGTGCCGCGATGCAGAACATGCCCACCTGGGAATGGCTGCTGTAGGTGGACAGGTTGCCCATGTTCTGCAGGTAAATGATCATGCCGAAGCCCGCGAGCACCGTGGAAATCACAATGGAGATGATCCGCGTGCGCTCCACGTTGATGCCGGCGTCCTTCGCCACCTGCATATCCTGCCCGACCGCGCGCATATCCTGGCCCAGCTTGGTGCGCCGGAACCAGATGATCATGACGCACATGGCGGCGATGATGAGCAGCGTGATCACCGGGATCTTGACGCCCCATACGTGGATCGCCACCGCGTTATCCAGGCTCTGCCGCATGTTGAGCAGGCTCACCGTGTTGCGGATGCCGTAGCCCCGGGGCAGTTTGATGCTGCTGTGGCTGATGGGAATGATGGGGCCCATCATGTAGAGCACCACCAGCTGATAGACGCCGTTGATGAAAAAGCTGATGATGTAGCTTGTGATCATCTCGCGGCCCTTGGCCATGTTCAGGATCTTGCCGCAGAACAGGCCCAGCAGAACGGAAAACGGAATGGAAAGGATCATGGCCAGCACCATGCCCGGAATGCCCCAGATCTGCCAGTCAGAGACAAAGATCAGGGCGATTTCCCCCGCCATGGCGCCAAGCGTCATGCCGAAGTTCAGTCCCATGCCCGCCATGATGGGGATCAGCAGGCTCAGAATCAGGAAGGCGTTGCGCCCCAGGCGGCTCATGATTTCGTTCAGCAGATAGGGAACGGAAAATCCGGAAACCGGAATGCATACGGCGCAGATCAGAATAAACATGATGGGAACCGAATTATTTCCCAGAAAGGAACCGATGCTTTTTCCGACGCCGCGGCTTTTTGCCGTTTGGGTGACATTGCTCATCGTCTCACCTCCGTTTTCCGGGTCAGCGCATACAGGATCATGCCGTTGGACGCGATCATGCGGATGACCTCGCTCATATCCATATGGATCATATTGTTCATCACGGTAGGCGTCATGGTCACGATGCCCTGAAAGAGGAACGTGCCGATGATGACGTTCCAGATGGAGGCCTTATTCACCGAAGCGCCGCCGATCAGGATGGCGGAAACCGCGGGCAGCGCCATAAAGAAGGGCGCGTTGTACAGCTGAATGAAGCCGAAGCCCTGTTCGTACACCAGGATGCCCACGGCGCCGAGCCAGGTGGACATGACCACCGAAAGGAGGCGGATCCGGTCCACGTTGATGCCCGCCGCCTTCGCGAAGGTGGGGTTGGAGCCGACCGCCGTCATGGCCGTGCCGGTCTTCGTGTGCAGGAACGCCCACATGCCGAAAGCCAGCAGTGCGAAGAGCAGCAGCGTGCCCACGGGTACGGAGAACTTGCCGATGTTGATCTGCAGGAAATTCGCCAGTGCCTTGTCATAATACCCTTCCAGCGATATCGTGGTACGAAGCCCCTTTCCGGCCAGGCCCCACACCATGTTTGCGCTGTGGTACGGCAGCAGCAGCCACATCATGCACATGAAGGATACGGAGGAAAAACCCACATAGGTGGCGATCATCATTTCCCCGCCCTTGATCCGGTTCAGCAGCCACCCGTAACCGACCCCGAACACCAGCGCGAAGGGCGTTGCGATCAGCACGCTGGTAAAGAAGGAGCCGGGGCCCGTAACGCCGAGCTCAATGGACATCGTGCCGCCGATCAGCCCCGCGATGATGCCGAGCGGCAGGCCGAAATTCAGTCCGCACCCTGAATGCACCATGGGCACCATCGCCAGCACCAGGATCGCGTTCCAGCTGAAACGGTTGATGGTGTTGGTGATCTGCATGGGAAGGTCCGCGTTCACAAACGGCGCCAGGATGAACAGGAGCAGCAGAAATCCCGCAATGATCAGACGGGGCAGTCCGAATTTCTGCAGCGCCTCTGCTGCGCGCTCTTTCACGGTTTTATTGGTTTGATTCACTGTTTCACTCATGTTCTGCGCCTCACTTTACCTGACTGACCATCAGCATGCCGAATTCCTCGGAAGACTCGGTCGCCGGAAGGATGCCCGCGATTTTTCCGCCGGATACGATCGCCACACGGTCGCAGATCCGGCGCAGTTCTTCCAGTTCGGAGGAAATCATCACGATGGTCACGCCGCTTTCCCGGTTGAATGTCTTCAGCGCGTTCAGCACCAGCGCCTTCGCGCCCACGTCGATGCCGCGGGTGGGTTCCGAAACGAACAGGAATTCCGGCTCCAGCGCGAACGCCTTCGCCAGGCACACCTTCTGCTGGTTGCCGCCGGACAGCTCTTTGGCGTTCTGCCGGGAGCTGGTGCATTTGATGGCCATTTCGTCGATGTATTTCTGCGTCACATCGTGAATCGCCTTCTCATCGCGCCATTTGATCAGCCCGCCCAGGTAGTTTTTCAGAAATTTGTTCTGGATCTGCATCGCCGGGAAGGCAATGTTCCACTCCAGGCTTTCGTCCAGCAGCAGCCCCACGCCCCGGCGGTCCTCGGAAACGAAGGCCAGGGAAGCGTCAAGGCAGCGGCGCGGCGCGTTCAGCGCGATCGGCTTTCCTTTGAAAACCACCTCGCCGCCCGCTTCGTACAGCCCCATCACGCCGTTGGGAATGCCCAGCTTGCCCTGTCCCGCGAGGCCGCCGATGCCCAGGATCTCTCCCTCCCGCACATCCAGGTTCACGTCCCGCACGGTTTCGCCCGGCATATCCACCCACAGCCTGCGGATGGACATGATCACCTTTCCCTCCGGGATCGGGCGGTGCTCTTCTTCCGTGCTGCTCACGCTGCGGCCCACCATCCAGCGCGTGATTTCCGGCACGGAGGTTTCCTTCGCCTCCACGTTCCGGATCAGGCATCCGTCCCGCATGACCGCCACCCGGTCGCACACGGAGAGGATTTCCTGCAGACGGTGGGTGATGAATATGACCGCGATGCCCTGGGCCGCCATACCGCGGATGGAATCCAGAAGCGCCTGCGCCTCGCGTTCCGTCAGCACGGCGGTCGGCTCGTCCAGAATCAGCAGCTGCAGCTGTTCCTTGCTCAGTTCGCGGGCGATTTCCGTAAACTGCTTATGGCCCACCGGCATATTGCTGATGACCATGTTTTCGTCGATGTGCACGCCCATTTTTTGGATCGACATTTCGGACTGCTGCGTCATTTTTTTCCGTTCCAGGGTGTTCATCCGCTCGCCGAACACCTGGGAAATCAGGTTTTCCCGCTTCGGCTCCCGGTTCAGCAGGATGTTTTCCGTGGCCGTGAAGCCCGGGATCAGGGAAAACTCCTGATGCACCATCCCGATGCCCTTGGCGAGGGCGTCAAACGGAGAGGCGAAATTCACCTTTTCCCCGTTCAGCAGGATATCCCCGCCATAGCCGCCCGTTTCCCGGATCTCATCCATCCCGAAGAGGATCTTCATCAGGGTGCTTTTGCCCGCGCCGTTCTCACCCACAAGCCCCAGCACCTGCCCGGCTTCCAGCGTCAGGTTGATATCCGTCAGCACCTGGTTGCCCCAGAAGTCTTTTTTGACATTCCGCATTTCCAGCAGCGGCACGCCCGCCTGATTCGCTGTCGTCATCTGTTTCACCGCTTTTCCGTCTTGGTATATATCCCGCGTTTCAAAAAACAAAGGGGAGGGATGATCCTCCCCTTTGCAGCTGTTACCGGGAAATCACTTCACCGTGAAGTACTTTTCGGGCACTTCGATATCCGTGGCGCCCATGTAGTGGCCGGGATTGCCCATGATGTAGGTGTCCTGATACACCAGGAAGATGTTGTCGCTCTTTACGCCGGTGGTGGCGTCGGTGTAGCTGGAACCGTTCCAGTTGGCCTTGGGCGAGAACTCTTCATACGCCTTCGCGATATCGTCGATATCGTCCAGTTCGCTTTCACCGGTGATGACGTTGTACGCGTGCTGCGCAAGGCCCGCGGACACCGTGAAGCCGTAGGAATACGCCCAGGTGCCGAAGCGGCCCTCGCCGCCCTTTTCCACAACCGCCGCTTCCACGGCCGCCAGGATCTTTTCAAAGTCGCCGCCGGTTTCGGTCAGGTCCAGACCCAGCGCGCCCGGATAGCCCATCAGCGGGGAGGGCAGGTCAGCCTCGATGAAGTAGCCGCCGTAGGCGAGCAGCTGCTTGAGCAGCGGCTCGGTATGGGCGTCGTTGGTGCAGAAGTACGCGGAATTGGTGCCGTATTTCTCGATCCATTCAGGCGCATGCTCCAGGATGTAGGCCTGCGCGCCGGGTACGCCGACGTCGGACATCGTGGGGTCGGGCGCGGTTTCCAGCACGAATTTCATGCCGAATTCCTCGCAGGCGGCCTGCATGATGGCCACACGGCGGCTCATGGTTTCATAGCCCATGTGACGCGGGAAGGAAATATGCACGAAGGTGTCGCAGCCCAGTTCGTGCGCGGTGCGGATCATCAGATATCCGCGGGCCACAAAGTCGTTGTTGCACACGAGGTCCGCGGCAGAGCCGATCTCGGGCAGGTCTTCATGGGCCTCGCCTGCGATGCACAGGATGTCCGGGCGCATTTCCTTCACTTTGCGGAAGGCTTCGGTGGTGCCGGGCACGGCCTGGTTCACGATGATCGCCTTCATCAGCGGGTCATCGGCAAAGTTCACGATGGTCTGAATGGTGGTTTCGAGTTCTTCGGAGAAGTTGTCGGGATAGATGCCCAGTTTCACCATATCCTCGCCGTATTTCTCCTGAAACGCCTGCGCGCCGCGGGCGTCATCCTCGCCCTGGGACACGGAACCGGTCACGATGGCAATGTGGAAATCCTCTTCCGCATGGGCAAACGCAGCCACGGAGAGGATCATCATTGCGCTCAGCAGCAATGCAAGGAACTTTTTCATACCTGAATCCTCCTTGATTTGTTCGATTGGGAAAAACATGAATTCCCCATGTTTCTTCCTCTGTATGATTATAGTGTGGCGTATAATCTGTGTCAAGAAAGGGAACGCGCGGCAGTGAAAAATACAAAAAAAGAACAGGCCCGGCGGCATTCTCCGCCTGTCCTGTCTTTATGTCAGATTCATCCGTCCGTGCCTTCCGACCGCGCGCAGCGCTCCCGTTCCGTGATCCAGCGATCCAGAAAGCGCATCTCTTCCCCGGTATGGAACCAGTGCTCTCCCGTTTCCATCACGGTCAGCCGCGCGCCGTGCGCCTCCGCGAACGCGGCGACTGTTTCACGGGAGGAAAGCGTATCGCGCCCGCCGTACAGGATTTCTGTCGGCGCATTCCAGCGTATCGGGTGCTCCCGGACATAGCGCAGATACTCCCAGGACAGTTCCTCGCCAAAGGACGTCCGGATCCGCCCCCGCGCCTCGAGTTCCTTCTCCGTGATGCCGTCCCAGGCCGCCATATCCAGGATCAGTTTTTCCATATCCACGATCGGAGAGATAAAGTATGCCCTCCGGATCATCGCGTCGATCCCTGCGTGCATGCTGAAATACGCGCCGATGCTGTTGGCGATCAGGACGATGCCGTCATGTCCCGCTTTCAGTCTTTCCGCTGCTTCGCGGATCTCCTTTCCCGTGTCCCAGGGCGTAAAAGTGTGATAATCGAGGCCGATCACCCCGCAGTCCGGGAACAGCGGCCGATAATGCTCGCTTTCCGCCGCGCTGCCGCCCTTTCCGTGAATATACAGGATCAGATCCCTCACCGTATCCCCCCGTTCCCCGTATGGTTTTTACCGGTCCGCAGCCTCATACACCGTATACGCATGGTCCATCTCGTATCCCAGTTTTTCCGCCAGGCGGACGGAAATCAGGTTCTGGGCGTCCCAGCTCGGGTACAGCCCTTCCTCAAGACAGCTGAGGATCAGCGCGGCGCAGGCAGCCTGCGCAAGGCCTTTGCGTCTTTCTTCCGGAGCCGTGTCCACCTCCATTTCGATGCCTTCCCGGTATCTGGTGTAGGAGGACGCGCCGGATACGATCTTTCCGTCCCTGAGGATCACGACGCCTCTTCCCAGGGCAAGGTAGCGCTCTTTGCTTTCAAAGGAAGATACGAAATCCGCCGTCAGCTCTTCTTCCAGGCACCGGTCATACAGTTCCGCGTCGATCGTTCTCATTTCATAGCCCTCGGGCAGGCCCGCGGCCATCCGGCGAAGTATCTGCAGGTCAAACACGGTATCCTTTCTGATCGCGTACCGGACCGTCTTTTTCGCGTCCGGAAAGCACTCCCGGATGCAGGCGGCCCACGCCTCGTTCCGCGGGGTCATGATGACAAAGCCCGCCGGCTTCTTTTCCGCCAGTTCTCTGTCGGGCACGCCCGCGTAAAAGGCGAAGCATCCCACATACGCCATGGCGGAAAGCGGCCTTTCCGGATCCGTCACGTAAATCTTCCCCATGATTCCCTGAAGGCAGGAGAAAATGAGCGTCTCCTGCCAGCCGTCAAACAGCCCGGCCGCTTTTGCCGGATCCGTCAGTTCAACAACCATATCCGAATCTCCTTCCCGGGCCGGTATCCCGCGTAACCGCTTTGGTCAGGCACTCGCCGGAAAACGGTTTCCCGGCTTCCCCGCGCAGGGGCAAAAAAGTGACCGAACGGTCTCCCGGCATTATAGCGGACAAACGGCCGTCTGTCAAACTCCGGAGCAGGCACCGTCAAGATCCATCTTCCGGG
>CADBNX010000057.1 GCA_902796115.1 uncultured Eubacteriales bacterium | reverse complement strand
TTGAAATTGCAAGGGTAAACACATGTTCCCGAATCAAAACGGAGCAGAATATGGGAAGAAGGCAGAAGAGGAAGATATACAAAGTGTCTGAAAGGTATTTTATGAAACGCATCGAATCTATGGATGCAGGCAGATCATGAGTCCTGAAAAGCCGAATGAGAAACGGGCGGGTGAAAACAATGTATCCTGGAACACACACATTCAAACGAAGAAGCGGCTGAACGGTATTATGGAATTGTCGCACCGGTTTTTTGATACCCCGTAAATTGCCGGAAAAAACAGACACGGAGGCAGGGAGCATGGAAATCAGCAGGCTTCTTTTAGACTGGTATGATAAAAACAGGCGTGTGTTTCCTTTCCGCGGCATCAGTGATCCGTACCGGATCTGGATCAGTGAGATCATGCTGCAGCAGACGAGAACGGGAACGGCGGCCCCCTATTGGGAACGCTTCGTTTCCGCTTTTCCGGACGTAAAAAAACTCGCCGATGCGGCGGAAGAGGATGTGCTGCGTTACTGGGCGGGACTGGGGTATTACTCCAGAGCACGGAATCTGCACCGTGCGGCACAGATCATATGCAGGGATTTCGGCGGAAGCTTTCCGGTTGATTATGAAGCGATCCGCTCTCTTCCCGGCATCGGGGACTATACGGCGGCGGCCATAGCAAGCATCGCGTTCGATGTGCCCATTCCTGCGATGGACGGGAATCTGTACAGGATTTTTGCGCGCCTTGCCGATGAACACGGAAGCATAGACCGCCCCGCAACCAGGACAAAACTGAGAGAAACGGCTGAGAAAGCCATGCCGCTTAAACGGTGCGGAGACTTTAACCAGGCACTGATGGATCTGGGAGCCGGAATCTGCATTGCCGGGATCCCATCCTGTGAACAATGTCCCCTGCGTATGGAATGTATGTCAGAAAAAAAGGGTACGGCAGCGGAACTGCCGGTCAGGGATATCAAAAAAGCGCCTTCCGAGCGTCGATTCGCCGTGGTGATCGCGACGGAAGGAAATACAATCGCTCTTTTCCGCCGCGATGAAAAACTGCTGAAAAACATGTGGGTATATCTGCTGCTGGAAAATGCCGGAGAAGCAGAGCTGTATACTGCTTTCTCCGGCTGTACGGAAATCGGATCGGTCGGGCGTGCGCGGCATGTTTTTACGCATCAGATATGGGAAATGGAAATCTGGCATGTGAAAGTGCCGGAGGGATGGGAATGTGATACACTGGCGGGCTGCCGGTGGTGTACCCCGGAGGAACAGGAGCGTCTTCCGATGCCTGCCGCCATGAGGGCTGCGAAAGAAGCGGCGGCAAAAATTCTTGAATACGATCATGCGTCTGTGAAAAAACCGCTTTCAAGCATGGCGCAGAGTGTATGATAGACGGGAAGATGATATTCCTGCACATCAGCGGGGGATGATGCAGGCACGGATATCGTGCAGTCGGCACATGCCTTCAGTTTTCTGCCGCTTTCGCCGGTCAGGGCGAGCACGCTGAGCCCCAGCGCTTTTGCGGCCGAAGCTGCAAGCAGCACATTCTTCGCGTTTCCGGATGTGCTGATCCCCAGCAGCACGTCCCCTTTCCTTCCGTAAACCGCCGCCTGCTGGGCCATGGCAAGCAGCGGGTGCTGATCATTCTGGGTGGCTGTGGACAGTGCCTGATGGTCTGTAAGAACGATCACGGGAAGGCCCTGCTGCAGGAGCTCCGCAGCGCCGGGAAGGATGCTGTCCATGCTTTCCCGCAGTCGGGACAGCTTTTCTCCGGCATAGGGACGTTTCAGATAAAAGCCCTTCATCAGTTCGCCTGCGATGTGCTGGGCGTCCGCGCAGCTGCCTCCGTTTCCGCAGATCAGGAGTTTTCCGCCGCCGCGGAAACAGTCCCGCAGCAGCTGATATGCCTGCCTGATATCGGCACGGCAGCCTTCAAGCTTCGGATACCGACTGAACAGTCGCTCAAAATGACGGGACACATCCGGATGCCGAATGGAAGTGCCGGCATTTGTGTCGATGCCGCCCATATACAAAGCAGTCATGACGGATGCCAGATCACCGATCTCCTCTCCGGTTTGCGCGGGAACCACCCGAAGATGACGGCGGGTTTCCGGCAGCGCTTCCTCAAGCAATGCTTTTTCCATCGAAGGGCGCAGCAGATCCTCGCAGCGCACGAACACACTGCCGATGACGATCACTTCCGGATTCAGCGTATCGGCGAGCTGCGCGAGAAGCCGGCCCAGCATGGAACCGGAGAGCGAAAAGACGTGCTGCGCATCCGTGTCTCCGCGCCGGGCGTATTCGGCAAGGAGACGGAGCGTGATTTCCTCACGGTTGATTCCATCCCGCACCCAGGCAGGCGGATTTCCTTCCCGGATCTTTTGTTCCGTCAGGGCCAGAGCGAGCTTTGTCATGCCGTCTCCGCTGACGTAAGCTTCGGATGCGCCGGCTTTGCCGTAAGCGATGGGTCCGTCTTCCGTCATCCTGATATGGCCGACTTCTCCCGCCATATCATCGGCACCGGCAACCAGGGCGCCGTTCGCGATAATGCCGCCTCCCATTCCGGTTCCCATGGTCAGAAATACCATGTTTTGTGTGCCGCGCCCCGCACCGAGCTTCCATTCGACCAGCGCACAGGCGTTCGCGTCATTGAGCAGATACGCCGGAAGGTGAAAACGTTCCGTCAGCATCTTCGTGATCGGGATATGATCCCAGCCGGGAAGATGGGGAGGAGAAAGCACGACGCCTTCGCGGGATGAGAGCGGTCCGCCGCAGCTGATGCCGATGGCCGGAACATTCTCTTCCGAAACTGTTTCAAGCAGCTCCGAAATCCCGGCACAAAGCCTGTCAAAGGTAAATTGAAAGCCTTTTTCTGCGCAGGTATCAAAGCGGAGCTTCCGGATGATGCTGATTTCCGCTCCGACAGACGCCAGGACAGCGGCACATTTGGTGCCCCCGATATCAAGCCCTATGATGCAGTCACTCACGGAGAACCTCCCGGAAAAATCTAAGAGACAGAAAAGCAAGCAGGCCGAAGAAGCCTGCTTGCTGTCTGATTATTCAAGGCCTTTCAGGATGACCTTTGCGGCTTCGTCAAGCCAGTTTCCTTCAAACAGTTCGATCAGACCCGCGTCACATGCGGCAGTCAGTTTCTGATCCATCGGGATCTTTCCGAGAAGGGGCAGGCCGTGCTTTTGAGCGGTTTCCTGCGCAGTGCTCGCACCGAACAATTCAATATGCTCGCCGCAGTGCGGACATACCGCGTAACTCATATTCTCAATCAATCCGAGAACGGGAATATTCATCATTCCGGCCATGTTGACAGCTTTTTCGACAATCATGCCGACCAGAGACTGCGGCGTCGTGACGACTACCGCGCCGTTTAACGGGATGGACTGGAAGACGGTCAGCGGTACGTCACCGGTTCCCGGCGGCATATCGATGAACATAATGTCCAGATCTCCCCAGTTGACATCTGTCCAGAACTGCTTCACGGTACCCGCGATCACGGGCCCGCGCCATACAACGGGGCTGGTTTCTTCTTCCAGCAGCAGGTTCAGGCTCATGGTTTTGATGCCGGTACGCGTCACGGATGCCTGCAGCGCCTCGTCATCGCCGACAGCGGGTTCGCGGATCCCGAAGGCTTTGGGGATGGATGGACCGGTAACGTCCGCATCCAGGATGGCTGTTTTGTAACCCATGCGCTGTGCCAATACGGCAAGCAGTGACGTGACAAGGGATTTTCCGACACCGCCCTTGCCGCTCATTACGGCAATGATACGCTTGACGCTGGTGCCCTTGCGGGGCTTTTCAAGCAGAGAAGCAGGGTCGCGGTTCTGGCAGTTCTGACTGCAGCTGGAGCAGTCGTGGGAACATTCGCTCATAATAATACATTCTCCTTGTTATTCTGTATACGTGATGCAGTTTACTCCTGATTTTCAAATGCCACCAGATGCTCCTGACCGTACATCTTGCGAAGCAGCGGCTTTTCGATTTTTCCGGTTGCGTTCCGGGGAACCGGCGCGAAAATGATTTTACGGGGGCGTTTGTAGCGCGGCAGATCCTGACAAAAGGCGTTTACTTCGTCTTCCGTCAGGGTCATGCCTTCCTTGACGGAAATGATCGCGCCCGCGATTTCACCCTGGCGTTTATCCGGCAGGCCGATCACGGCGACATCGTAGATCTTGTCGTTCTTCCGCAGGAAATCCTCGATCTGTACGGGATACAGGTTTTCACCGCCGGATACGATCACGTCCTTTTTCCGGTCAACCAGGAAAATGAATCCATCCTCATCCTGCACTGCCACATCGCCGGTACGCAGCCAGCCGTCTTCGGTCAGCACTTCCTTTGTGGCTTCCGGATTACGGTAATAGCAGGTCATGACGCCGGGGCCTTTCACGCACAGCTCTCCCGCTTCGCCCTGTCTGACAGGATTCCCGTCCGCATCCTCGATGCGGCATTCCCATCCATAGCCCGGCACGCCGATGGCGCCGACTTTGTGCACGTTTTCTACGCCCAGATGAACACAGCCGGGGCCGATGGATGCGGACAGGCCGTAATTGGTGTCACACTGATGATGGGGAAAATACTTCAGCCAGCGGCGTACAAGGGAAGGAGGAACCGGCTGTGCGCCGATGTGCATGAGACGCCACTGATCCAGATGATAGTCGCTGATTTTCAGCGCTCCGGAATCAAGCGCGTCCAGGATGTCCTGTGCCCAGGGAACCAAAAGCCACACGATGGTGCACAGTTCCTGGGATACGGCTTTCAAGATGTATTCGGGTTTTGTGCCGCGCAGCAGCACCGCGCGGGAACCGGACACAAGGCTGCCGAACCAGTGCATTTTTGCTCCGGTGTGGTAGAGCGGCGGGATACAGAGGAAACAGTCTCCTCTGCCGGTGGAGTGATGCTTCTGTTCTACGATGGCGGCGTGCATCAGGGAGCGGTGCTTATGCAGAATGGCTTTCGGAAAGCCCGTAGTGCCGGAGGAAAAATAGATCGCCGCGTCATCGTCGTCGCTGAGCAGGATACCGGGTGCTTCGCTGGAGCAGTCCGCAACCAGTTCGCGGTAGCTTTCCGCGAAGGTGGGACAGTTTTCTCCGACATAGATCAGGAGCCGCCTTTCGGACACTTTATCCACAACAGATTCTACCCGGCCGATGAATTCCGGCCCGAAGACCAGTACATCCACCTCCGCCAGATCGGCACAGTAAAGGATCTCATCGGCCGAATAGCGAAAATTGAACGGAACGGCAAGCGCTCCCGTTTTCAGCACGCCAAAGTAGATGGGCAGCCATTCGAGACAGTTCATCATCAGAATGGCAACTTTATCGCCCTTCTGGATGCCTCTGCCGAGCAGCATATTCGCAAAACGGTTCGCCTTTTCATCAAACACCTGCCAGGAAATTTCCCGGCGGTATGAAGCGGTCTGCGTGGGCTGAATGAGAGAATACTCTTTCCAGGTGACACGGCGGGTATCTTTCTGCTCCGGATTCAGTTCGATCAATGCTGTTTCATTGCCATACAGCATATGGTTCCGTTCCAGATAATCAGTGATCGGCATAGTTTGACCTCCTTGTCCGCCGAAGGGACTCTAATCGGAATCTTTGCTATTATACGCTTTTCATTGTTTTATTTCAAGGTGATTTTTGATATTTACTTTAATGCGTTAACGTGTTATACTAATAAAGAGTCTTTGACGTCTGTTCACTGTCGGCAAACAGAAGACGAGGCCGTCTTCCGGAAGCCGGTACGAACGGAAGGAGGGGGGATGCGCCGTGCCGAAGAGCCAGAAAAGGCATCACGACACCGCACTGTATGAGGCGATATCAAAGCTCAGAGATCGCGATGAATGCATCAGATTTTTTGAGGAACTCTGCACACCGACGGAAATGCGCAGCCTGGAGCAGCGGTTTGAGGTGGCCTGCTGCCTGCTGAAGGATCAGGTGTATACGAAGATCCTGGAGAGTACAGGCGCGAGCAGCGCCACCATCAGCAGGGTGAAGAGAACCATTGTGGAGGATTCTTCCGGCGCGGTCTGCCGCGCGATCGAAGCCTTGGAACGTGAAAAAAACAGACAGGAGGAGATGATGTGATATGAAAAAACTGCTGCTGGGAAACGCCGCGGCCGCAAGGGGACTGTATGAAGCCGGCTGCGGGTTTGTATCGAGCTATCCCGGAACGCCGAGTACGGAAATTACCGAGGAAGCAGCCAAATTCGATGAGATATACTGCGAATGGGCGCCGAACGAAAAAGTAGCCATGGAGGCGGCATTCGGCGCGAGCCTGGCCGGCAAACGCAGTTTCTGCGGTATGAAGCATGTGGGCCTGAATGTGGCTGCGGATCCGCTTTTTACGATTTCCTATACGGGAGTCAATGCCGGTTTGATCATTGCCGTAGCGGACGATCCCGGCATGCATTCCTCGCAGAATGAGCAGGATTCCCGCCATTACGCCCGGGCTTCGAAAGTGCCGATGCTGGAGCCTTCCGATTCCGCCGAAGCCCTGGATTTTGTAAAACAGGCGTATGAAATCTCGGAACGTTTCGATACGCCGGTGTTCCTGAAAATGTGCACCAGGGTCGCTCATTCACAGTCACTGACTGAAATCGGTGAACGGCGGGAAGCACCGGAAAAGCCTTATGAAAAGAACATCGCCAAATATGTCATGATGCCCGGCAACGCGATCCGCCGTCATCCGATCGTGGAGGAGCGTACGCGCGCGCTGGCCAAGTTTGCGGAGCATTCCGCGCTGAACCGCGTGGAGGAAGGAAAGGATCACAGCATCGGGATCATTACCTCTTCCACCTGCTATCAGTATGTGAAGGAAGTCTGCGGGGATACATATCCGGTACTGAAACTCGGGATGATCTGGCCTCTGCCGGAGAAAAAGATCAAGGACTTTGCGGCCGGTGTGGAAAGACTGATCGCGGTTGAGGAGCTTGATCCGTTCATCGAGGAAGCCTGCAGGGCGATGGGGCTTCGGACAGAAGGCAAAAACCTGTTCTCGCCGTTGGGAGAGCTGAGCCAGACACTGATCGCGCAGAAGCTCGGTATTCCGCATGAGAGGGGCACCGGGCTTGAAGAAGCGATCCCGCCGAGGCCTCCGGTCATGTGCGCGGGATGCCCGCACAGGGGGCTGTTCTATACACTGAACCGGAACAAGGTGACCGTACTGGGCGATATCGGATGCTATACCCTCGGCGCAGTCGCACCGCTCTCTGCAATTGAAATGACCGCATGTATGGGCGCTTCTGTCAGCGCCATCCATGGGTTCAACAAAGCGCAGGAAGGAAAGAGCGAAGGAAAAACCGTGGCTGTCATCGGAGATTCCACATTCATGCATTCCGGGATGACGGGACTTGCGAATATCGCCTATAACCAGTCAAACTCCACCGTGATCATCCTGGACAATTCCATAACCGGCATGACGGGACACCAGCAGAATCCGACCACGGGCTATAATATCAAGGGAGATCCGGCCGGAAAGATCGATCTGGAAAGCCTTTGCCGGGCAATGGGAATCCGGCGTGTCCGGGTTGTGGATCCATACGACCTGTCAGCCTGTGATGAAGTGCTGAAGGAAGAACTGGCCGCTCCTGAACCTTCGGTGATTATTTCCAGACGGCCCTGCGCGCTGCTGAAATATGTGAAGCACAAGCCGCCGCTTCATGTGAACGAGGAAGCCTGCCGGGGCTGCAGCGCCTGCATGAAGATCGGCTGCCCGGCCATTTCTGTCAAAAACGGAAAGGCGCACATTGACAATACACTTTGCGTCGGATGCGGCGTATGCGCACAGCTGTGCCGTTTCCACGCGCTGGAAAACTGCTGAAGGAGGTTTGAATCATGCAGGAGAAAAATATTATGATTGTCGGAGTCGGCGGACAGGGCAGTCTGCTTGCCAGCCGCCTGCTCGGACACCTGCTGCAGCAGGAAGGCTGTGATGTAAAGGTTTCGGAAGTACACGGCATGTCGCAGCGCGGCGGAAGCGTGGTCACATTCGTGCGCTGCGGAGACCATGTGTATTCGCCGGTCATCGACCGCGGGGAAGCGGACTTTATCGTATCCTTTGAGCTGCTGGAAGCGGCCCGCTGGATGGAGTACCTGAAGCCCGGCGGAAAGATCGTCACATCAACCCAGCAGATCGATCCGATGCCGGTAATCACGGGAAAAGCTGCGTATCCGGAAAACCTGACAGAGAAAATGCAGGCAGCGGGGGTTGCGGTCGATGCGCTCGACTGCCTGACACTGGCAGAGAAGGCAGGAAGCCCGAAGGCTGTCAATATCGTGCTGATGGGCAGACTGTCCCATTACTTTGATCTGCCGCGGGAACGCTGGGAAGACGCGCTTGCCGCGGTGGTGCCCCCCAAATACCTTGAACTGAACCGGAAAGCCTTCCAACTGGGAAGGAACGCATGAAGAAAAGAAAGGAATGATGCTATGAGCCGCTACTATCAGCCGGAGATCGAGACAGCTTCCAGAGAGCAGATCCGTACTTGGCAGGATGAACGCCTTAGAAAGCAAGTGCGTCATGTATGGGATCACGTACCTTATTACCGGAAAAAAATGCAGGATGCGGGCGTTTCGCCGGAGGATATCCGTTCCGTGGATGACCTCAGAAAACTGCCCTTCCTGATGAAGCAGGATCTGAAAGACGCTTATCCGTACGGACTGCTTGCCGTTCCGCTGAAAGACTGTGTCCGTATCCATTCCACTTCCGGTACGACCGGCAAACGCGTAGTGGCTTTTTATACACAGCATGATATTGATCTATGGGAGGACTGCTGTGCCCGCGCAATCGTTGCCGCAGGGGGCACGAATGAGGATGTATGCCAGGTAGCGTACGGATATGGGCTGTTTACGGGAGGAGCGGGACTCGACGGCGGAAGCCATAAAGTGGGATGCCTCACCGTACCCGCGTCCTCCGGCAATACGGAGAGACAGATCATGTTTATCCGTGATCTGAACGCGACGATCCTCTGCTGCACACCTTCCTACGCGGCATATCTGGGCGAATCCATGAAAGAAATGGGACTGACACCGGATCAGATCCCCCTGAAGGCCGGTATATTCGGCGCGGAAGCATGGTCCGAAGAAATGCGGCAGAGCATTCAGGAAACCCTCGGTATCAAGGCTTACGATATCTACGGGCTCACGGAAATCAGCGGCCCCGGTGTGGCGTATGAGTGTGAAGCGCAAACCGGCATGCACATCAATGAGGATCATTTCATTGCGGAAGTGATCAATCCTGATACGGGAGAAGTGCTTCCGGACGGGCAGCAGGGAGAACTTGTGTTTACCAGTATCACCAAGGAAGCCTTCCCGCTGATCCGCTACCGTACCCGCGACATCTGCGTGCTGAGTCATGAGAAATGCCCCTGCGGCCGCACACATGTCAAAATGTGCAAGCCGCGCGGCCGTACGGATGATATGCTGATCATCCGCGGTGTGAATGTGTTCCCGTCGCAGATCGAAACCGTACTGCTCAATCAGGGGTACGCGGCCAATTATCAGATCCTTGTGGACAGAGTGCGCAATACAGACACGCTGGATGTACAGGTGGAAATGACGCCGGAAATGTTTACGGATAACCTGGGTGAAATCAGCGAACGGCAGAAGAGACTGACAGAAGGACTTCGCGCGATGCTGGGACTTACCGCAAAAGTGACGCTTGTAGCCCCCAAGAGTATTGTGCGCAGCGAGGGCAAAGCCGTTCGTGTGATCGACAAACGCAAGATATAGGAGGTACACAATGAGTATCAGGCAGATTTCCGTTTTTCTGGAAAACAAACCCGGTGCGCTGCTCGCGCTGACGAAACGTCTTGCAGAGGAAAAAATCGATATGAAGGCGTTTTCCCT
>CADBNX010000056.1 GCA_902796115.1 uncultured Eubacteriales bacterium | reverse complement strand
TCGAAACGCCAGGATTTCTGAGCCACGAAACGGGCATGAATAACCTGAAATGGCTCGCCCAATTGGGAAAGGGTGCAAATAAAGAGCGTATCAGTGAGCTGATCCGCATAGTAGGGCTTGACCCTGCCATGAAGAAGAAGGTCGGGCAGTATTCCCTGGGGATGCGCCAGCGCCTGGGCATCGCCCAGACCCTGCTGGACGATCCTGCTCTCCTGATCCTGGACGAGCCTATGAACGGCCTGGACAAGACCGGCGTCAGGGACATCCGTGCGTTGCTGCTTTCCCTCAAAGGGCATGGAAAAACCATCCTGCTCGCCAGTCATTTTGCTCAGGACATTGATGAGCTTTGTGATACCGTGCATGAGATGGATCAAGGAAGCATTGAACGAGTGAAATGAATGAGATAATTGGTTCGTTAATCTGTTCTTTTGTGCAAAGATATGTCTTCTTTATGATTTGAATGTGCGCAGAATATGAACAGATATGATCTGAAGTGCGTTGCGGTTCCAGTGATCCTGACAGTAATCACAGGAAACGCTGTTAGCAAAGACGCCAGGATTGTTATCATGGTATCTATTTTATCCGGCTATTTGATACAATGTAACGATGAACCCAGGACTCCCATTAACGATTGTGAATCGGGTTCAAAATGGCCTCAGGAGGATTCATCTATAAAAGGCACTTGCAGGCATAGGAAAAGCGCCTCCGAAGAGGCGCTCACGTGACTGATCATAATAATACGTACAACTGGTATGGGTCTTTCCCAAGTTTTGTGTAAATGCCGTACCAGCATAGAAAAGGCAAACTCGTTTTGCGGCCGGTGGCCTGTCCACCGGCCCTTGATTACAGGATAACAGGAAACCGAAGGCCCGTCAAGGGCGCCGAAGGCACGGCGCAGCCGTTTACCCTTGACGGGCAGGCGGTTTTCTGTCACAGCAGTTTATTCCGGCATTCTGTCGGCGCAGTACACAGCCAACTGGGCGTGAATGACAGCCCAGTCCTGTCGGCGGCCGGTCCATTTTTTCGTGATATCCAGCATGGCCAGATACAGCATTTTCAGCAGGCTGTCGTCCGTAGGGAAAACAGGCTTGGCCTTTGTCACTTTGCGAAGCTGACGGTTGAAGCCTTCTATTGCGCTGGTCGTATAGATGAGCCGCCGAAGCTCTTCCGGAAATTTGAAACAGGTGCGCAGGTAATTGGTTCATTAATCCCTGTTACTTCTTTATTATCAATCCAATTTAATATCAGTCATCCAGACATTTTTGCATTATAATTGCATCGCTGTAGACATTGTTTGCAAACCAGTAATTCCTGTATACTCCAACATCAGAAAAGCCCATTTTATGGTAAAGTGAAATGGCTGCCTTATTATCAGCAACAACTTCCAACTCAATATTACGCAGATTCATTTTTCTTGCGTGTTCAATGATCTTTGTCATCAGCATTGTGCCGATTTTCATATTCCAATAGTCCTTTCTGACTGAAATTGAAAACCTGGCATTATGATGTAATTTTGCACCCGGATAGCCATCCAGCTCTGCCCGTGCTATGATGTTTTCTCCGGCCAAGGCAATCAGAATAATACTGTTATCTGCGTCATGAGAGGCCTGAATACGCCGTTTTACTGCTTCGACCGGCACTTTAAATCCGTCGGGTCCATGCATGAGATTATCTGATTCTCTCCCAACAATATTCAAATATGAGATCATCCTCTCCGCATCATCTGTTTCTGCCTCTCTAAAAACTATATGATCCATATTTTCCTCTCTCCCTTTATCACTCCATAATGCCTAAGCGCCTGCATGACAGCCTCTTCCTTCTCCTGCGTACACTGAGGCTGTCTGGCATCATCTGACTCTGGCTTGCTGCAGTTTTCTCTGACTTCGGGACCAAACTTATTCACCTTTACCGCTGATCATCCCAGTATCACCGGTCTCTGCGGCACTTTTTCTCTCTGAACTGGCACTGTCGACATGTCTCTTGGAAAGCTGCACTACCGTCTCCACATGCCCTGTCTGACAGAACATATCGACGCTCTGCGTTTGCTCCGCACGGTATCCGAGTCCGGTCAGGATGCGGATATCCCGTGCCTGGGTCGCGGGATCGCACGCGATGTAGACGATGCGCTCCGCGCCGCAGGAGGCGATGGCGTCCAGTACGGCCCGGTCGCAGCCTTTGCGGGGGGGATCGAGCATGAACACATCCGGATGAAAGCCTTTTCGGGTCAGCGCCGGAAGCAGGTTTTCCGCTTCGCCTGCGAGGAAGGAAACGTTGCTGATCCCGTTTTCGCGCGCGTTTTCACGGGCGTTCTCCACGGCGGCAGGCACTGCCTCGATGCCGAGCACCCGCGCGGCCTTTTTCGCGAGCATGAGGGAGATGGTGCCCGCGCCGCAGTAGAGGTCGCAGACACTCTCCTTGCCGGTAAGACGGGCAAAATCGAGCGCGATGGCGTACAGCTTTTCGGTCTGAACCGGGTTGACCTGAAAAAAGGAGAGCGGGGAGAGGGAGAAGCTGAGGCCGCACAGTTCGTCTTTCAGGCATTCCTGACCGTAAAGCACACGCACGGTATCGGATAGGATCACGTTGCCCGGAGCGGGATTGATGTTGAGGCAGATGCTTTTCATGCCCGGAAGACGGCACAGGTCATTCACCATCTCCGGAAGGTGCGGCACGGTGTCGCTTGCGGTGACGACGGTCGCCATAATTTCTCCCCGGCGGCTGACCCGGGTGACAAAATGCCGGATGAGCCCGGTGCGCGTCTCCTCCCGATAGGGCGGGATCCGGAAGCGGTTCATCCAGGAACGAAAGACCGCCGCGGCTTCATTGGCCTGCGGCGTGATGAGCAGGCAGTGCGAAATATCGATCAGGCGGTGGCTGCGCGGCGCGTAATAACCGATGACGGCGTTCCCCGGTTCGCCTCCGACCGGCATGGCGGATTTGTTGCGGTAATGCCACGGGTTTTCCATGCCGATCACGGGCGGTACGGATAAATCAATGCCGCCGATATGTTTCTGCACATCGGCGACATGATCGCGTTTCATGGCAAGGGAAGCCTCGTAGGTCATGTGCTGCAGGGTGCATCCGCCGCATTGCGCGTAAAACGGGCAGCGGGGTTCACGGCGGTCCTGAGAAGGACGCAGCACACGAAGCGTTTTGGCAAATCCGATGTTTTTCTGCAGTTTTTCAAGCCGGGCCTGTACCCGTTCGCCGGGCAGCGCGCCGGAAACAAAAAGCGTGACGCCGTCAAGGTGCGTCAGGCCGGATTCGCCGGCAAATTTTTCAATATCGATTTCGATGAGATCGTTCTTTTTCATGCGATGACCCGCGCTTCGAGATAGTACCGTTTTTCCTGCGCCTCACCCATGGAAAAGGTTTTCCGGGGCAGGGGCCCCGACGCGGTCACGGAGGGGAAGAGCGCGGATTTGTCCATGGCGGGCAGCAGGATGCCGCACGCGCCGCTTTGGGAAAGCCTGCGCAGGGTTTCTTCTCCGTGAATGTAATCCACCCGGAGCCCTGACGCGGTGTCCAGACAGTTTTGCACGGTGCCAACCGGCAGCGGGTGCAGCGGATGGGAGAAGGAAACGGGATATTCCCCGTCGCCGGAAATCAGGACAGCATCGGGACGGGCGGCGTCCGGAAGAGGACGGGCGGGCGCGAGCAGGGAAAGAACGTCCTTTACGCTTTTTCCGTACAGGACGCGGTGGATCGGCGCGAAACGCAGCGCGGGAGCGTAGATGTTTGTCAGCTCCGCCATGGCATAGCGGGCGGGATGATGTGCGATCTGATCCGGCGGAAGGCTCTTTTTGAGCTCCTCCCAGTACGCTTTGGCCGTGGCCAGGGAATGATTCCCGTCCCCGACCGCGAACAGGATGCCGCCCATCTCAGTGCGGTTCAGCAGCGCGTCAAGCGCGGGAAGGGCCTTTTTTTCGAGCGTTTCCCCGCATACGGCCCAGCCGCGCAGAAAGCCGCCCCCTTCCTGCAGCGAAAAATCATAGAGCGCAGGCAGGGAGGAGCGCATGGCGTACAGCGGTTCGATGACGGATTCCTCCGGATCGTCGCAGAGGAGCAGGATATGGCTCATTTCCAGCGGCGCGCCGCGGCGGATCGCGAGCCTCGGCGGAATCCGCTCCGTGACGGTGCCTTCCGTGGGACGGATGAGGGAGCGGGAACCCGGCGTGTAATCGTACTGCTCCAGATCCACCGTCAGCACAAGACCCGGGCGCGTGCCGGAGGAAGTGACCCGCTCCGTCAGGATCATCCCTTCCGCAAACGGGGCTTTGAGCAGCCCGCGGGACAGATAATCCGCCATGGCCCGATGGATGGCGGGGATCCGGGTTTCCGCTTCGGAAAGAAACGCCTCCGGCAGGATGAGGCGCAGGGCGGAGGGGGCGGACCCGACGAAACGATCCATCCTGCGCCAGATTTCAGGCTCTGACGTGTACTGATCGCATGCCACGACGGAAAACCGCGTAAGATCCGTTTCGGGGGACGGCAGAAGAAACGCTGCCGGCGCGAAGGGACGATTCATCATAAGGCCTCCCGGATTACTCAAAATGGCCGATTCCGAGCACTTCGTTCTGCGGACGGTCACGGTCGGTCGTTTTCCCGTCATAGGTGCCGATCTTGTTGATCCGGTTCCCCATGAACATCATGGCGGCCGTCTGACCGCCGTCCAGATTGATGGCGCTCACGCAGCCGAGGTGCTGCATGGCGTTCGCCATCCAGATGCAGGAGGACCCCTTGGAATAGGTGTTCTTCATGCGCCCTTCAAGAAGCACGCAGATATAATGCCCTTTCTCCACGAACCCGAAGGCTGTGCGGGGGTTGTCCACTTCCCCGTAAGCGCTGGAACGTTTGGTGACGGCACTGTCCTGCACCAGGATGGGGCCGAAGGAGAGCGCGTCGGACACACCGTCCGCAACCAGCTTTTCGCCGGTCGTTTCGGCGTTCTGATACATTTTGACGTTTCCGTCCGGATACAGCGCGAGCACATCCAGCGGCGGGTAGGCCGTGGCGTTCAGGGATTTGGGCACGTCGTACATCAGATGCCCGCGGCGGATGACGATGCCGATGGGATAGTTGTAGGAGACCTCCCGGTCCCGCTCGACCCGGTAGATGAAGAAATCCGTATTCATCGCGAAGACGAGCCCGTGCTGTTTCGCGATATCCTGCGGACTGGTCAGGCGGTTGAAATTGGTGTAGTGCGCTTCGTCAAAAGCATAGGTGGTGAACATGTCCGCTTCCGGCTTGCAGCGGATATCCGCTTCAAACCAGCGCAGGGGCTTGCTTTCGTCGGCCTGACGGTGGATTTCGATCCGCAGGGTCTGCGAAGCGTACAGCCAGACGCCGTTCCTGTCATCCTCAAGGACGAAGGGTTCCTCTCCGTCCGGCAGGAAACCTTCCGCCGTAAGCGGCGGGAAGAGCGGGGAAACGCTGAAATCCGATTCGGAGGTGTGAGGCACCCCGGACTCCGCGGCGGAAGGAGCGGTCTGCGTGCTTTCGGGCGCAGGTGTGGGGGTGGAGGCAGGAACCGGCGCGTCGGAGAGCGCGAGCACAAAGGGGTCGTCCCTGGTGCCGGCGCCGGAGACAACGGATGCTCTTGACGTGTCGAGCGTGACCGCGGGACGCATGCCGCGGTTTTTCACGTTGACCGAGGTGCGGCCCAGCTTGCCTTCCTCCATGACCTGGCGCTGCATGTATGCGCCGTCGGTGGAACGGGTCCTGGTCCACCAGGGGCTGAAGCCTTTCGAAGTGGGAGCCATGATATCGAGCCCGCCTTCCCTCGCGTAGGGCGTTCCCTGGGCGTTGCGGTCGCGGTTCTCCTTAAATCCGAGTGAAGCGTCCTTCAGCTCGTCGGAACTCAGCAGCGTGACAAAGGAATTGTCCTCCGCATGGCGAAGCAGCACGCCGCGCTCCTCGTCGGAAAACGCGTTGAGCAGGAAAGCCTCGTTCAGATAGGCGAACATCTCGGAGTATTCCCAGCCTGCGTAATGGTCGCGGTCCTGGTCGATGCGGCGCGCTTCCAGAATGTATTCGCTCAGCAGATAGGCCTGCCCGTTTTCATTGCGCAGCACGCGCCAGAGAATCGGCGCTTCCGTGCCGTTTTTTTCGGTGGGGTAGCGCCCGAAGAGAAGATATTGATAGCCTTCTTTCGCGCTGTATCCGCGCAGGGTTTCTTCCGCGCCTGCCGGAAGCAGGAGCAGTGTCAGCAGAATGCAGAGCAAAAGAGAAACGGTTTTTTTCATACGTAACCTCCACAGCCCCGTTTACGGAACGGGACGGAATTATTGCGGGGTGAGCCTGGGGGAAAGAGTATAAGGATCTTCTTTGGTGCCGCTGCCGCCGGCGATGTCAAAACTGTCCATGGCCAGCCATACGGCGGGCCTCACGCCTTCGTTGTCACGGTCCGCGATGATATGGCCCAGGGAGCCGTCGTGCTTGGTGCAGCGCGCGTGGCGCGCGTCGCTGGTGGCCTGGTTGCGCACCCAGTAGGCGCTGTGGCTGCCGTTCATGGATTCGAACACATACGCGCCGGTGACGCGGATGGCGTACTCCGTGCCCCAGCAGCGCAGGCCCTTGCCGGTGCCGAGGCCGATATCGGCGTTTTTCACGTCCGCGGAGTCAAGCAGGAAAACCTTTCCGAAGGTTTCGCAGGGAAGGAGCATTTCCGCTTCTTCCGGCGTGAAAGCTTCCGTGAGGAACGTATCGTTCAGATAGGCGCAAAGCTCGGTCCGGCCGAAATCGCTCCCGATCTTTGCGTACTCGTTGTAATCACGGTGCATCGGCATGGCAAAAAGCACGTATTCCGAGGTGAGGTACGCTTTTTCGTCATCGGCGGTCAGTACGCGCCAGAGGATGGGCTCCGGCGTGAAATCCTCCCGGGTGACACTGGTTTTCGACATATACCAGCGCCAGGACTGCTTGAGCGGATTCCCGCCGTCGATGAACTGCGGATACTGTCCGAGCGTGACATAGATATAACCTTCCTTTTTGCTGTATCCGCGGAGTTCCTCCGCGGATACCGGAAGGGACGCCGTGAAAAGGAAAAAAGCGGCTATGAAACACAAAACACGGAATGGTTTTTTCATGGACCAGCCTCCTTGAATCGCGTTGGCAAAGCAATCGCTTCACCCCTTTATTATAGGGAAAAACACGCCAAAATGCAATGGCCGCGTCCGACTGCTTGTGGGTTTTACAAATTGGTGCTATAATTCCGGGGTACCGCAGGAGGGGTTGAAAATGAGTATGTACCGGTATGGAGCCGGAATGAATCCGGAAGAAAACACGCTGAAAAGAAAAGTGACGCTGTGGCAGGCCGCCGCGGCGGTTTTGCTGGTGGCTGTGATTCTGCTGACGGTTTTTCTGATTCGGAGCGGCAGGCTGTCCGAAAGGGTCGGCAACGAGATTTTGAATTATGTGCGCGCGGACGTTTCATCGGCGATCAGTGTGGTGAACAGGATGGATCGTCTCGCGACCTCGAAAACCTCTTCCGATATCGGAAAAGCGAGGCAGTATGTGTATAATATGGAACAGATGAACCGGATGTACCAGAGCCTGTACGGCCATCCGATCCACGAGAGCATCGGCGAGGCGGTTGCCGCGCTGTACAGCGACCTGGAAAACTTCGACAACCAGACAATGTCGGCAAAGAATTCCACCCTGGACGCGCAGAAGCTGCTGCTGAATCATCTGGAAAGCCTGCAGAGTCTGCTGTCGCCGGATCTGTGACGGAGATAAGACTTTGCGATCAATAACGGATGGATCCATCGGAGGCAAGCCGGCATATGAAGTACACTGAGAAAGCGTTTGACGTGGTTGTGATCGGAGCCGGCCCCGGCGGACTGGCCGCGGCGCTGCAGGCAGCAAGGAACGGAGCGAAGACGCTGCTGGTGGATCGGAACGGATACCTGGGCGGGAATCTGACACTCGGACTGCCGCTTCTCGGTTTTCTTGACAAAGACGGAAAACAGGTGATCGGGGGCATTGCGCAGGAGTTTATTGATGATCTGCGCGCCTACGATACTCCTTACGGCCGGGCCGCTTCGCCGCATCTGGCCTGTCCGCTGCATAATTCCGTGACGCTGTATGACCATGAATTATTCAAGATCGTCGCGTTCCGCAAAGTGCTGGAAGCAGGGATAGAACTGCTGCTGCACACGGAACTTGCGGAAGCGAACGTGGATAACGGCAGGCTGGAATCCGTGGTTCTTTCCGGAAAAGGCTGGAAGATCCTTGTGCGTGCGAAGGTGTTTATCGACGGAACCGGGGACGGGGATCTCGCTTTTCTCTGCGGTGCCCGCTACGAAAAGGGGCAGGAGGGCACGGGCGTACTGCAGCCTCCGACCCTGATGTTTACGGTGCGCGGCGTCGAATACGAAAAACTGCTGCGATTCATCCAGGACGATCCGGAGCAGATGCGCCTGTGCGAAACGACGGAAGTGGGCCAAGGTTATGACGCGGATTTTTTCAGGAAGAATCCGAACCACGTTCTCGTGGGGCTTCGGAAGCTGTTTATGCAGCGCAGGCAGGAAGGAAAGCTGCCTGTTGACAGGGATACGATCATTGTGATTCGCAGTCTGCTGCCCGGCGAAATCCATCTGAACTGCACGCGGCACCTGGGAGTGGACGGAAGCGACGTGTTCAGCCTGACGAAGGCGGAAATCGAAGGGTATCTGCAGATCGAAAAATTCGTGATCTTTCTGCGGGAGAACGTACCGGGATTTGAAGCCTGCTATATTTCGAATATCTATCCCACGATGGGTATACGGGAAAGCCGCAGGTTCCGCGCGGTCCGAACGCTGCGTGAGGAAGAAGCCGCGAAGGGAACCACGGATTGGGAAACCATCGGGATCGGAAGCTATATCATTGATATTCATATGGGAGACGGATCCGGCACGGTATGCAGGAAAATACCGGCATACGGCCTTCCTTACCATATGACGGTAAGCGCCGACATCGACGGACTGATGTTTGCCGGACGGTGCGCCGGTATGGACGCCGTGGTTCTCAGCAGCGCCAGGGTGATGCCCATCTGCATGGCAATCGGAGAGGGCGCGGGGGTCGGCGCCGCGCTTGCGGTCAAACAGGGCTGCTCGCCCAATGATGTGGACGTAAAAGAACTGCGCCGTATTCTCAGAGAATCCGGCGCAATTCTGGAAGCATAACGAAGTATTGATCCTGTTTTGACAAAACTTACTGAACCGTATAGCTGACGGAATAGGTGAACTGCGTGCGCAGGCAGCCGTCCGCTTCCGCGTTGAGAACCACGGTGTATACGCCGGGCGATGGCAGGGTGACCTTTACGGAAAAGCTGCCGGAGGAGTTTGCGGTTTCATTGAAAACGCTGCTCATTCCCGAGGTGAGGGAGAGAACCGTCACGGTGATGGCGGCTTTTTTGACCGCGGTGCCTTTGATGGTGAACTGATCCGCAGACAGGGAAGACGGCGGCTCCTGCGACAGGACGATCCGGACGGGCAGCTGCGGCATCGGCTCCACGACCGTGAAGGAAAACGCGCCGAGCAGGGCTTCCAGCGCTTTCTCATCGGAGGATTTCAGGGTGCGTCCCCGCACCTGCATATCCAGCGTGATCAGATACCCGTTGCGGATGGTGCGGCGCTGGTAGCCGTAATGCTCGATCGCTCCGTTCTCGCGGAAAGTGTATTCCGTGCAGAGAAACCGGAGCTTGGTGCCTCCGTAATTGGTCCAGGTGGCGTGGGCGTAGGTATAGCCGAGCAGGCCCCAGGCGCTGCCGTTGGTGTGGCTTGTGCGGAAATCCTTGCGCATATCACTGTCCTGCTCGTTCAGGTCAAAGTACATTTCCGCGTCCACCGTCTTCAGCGCGCTGAGGATGAAGGTGCGATTGTTCGCGTCGTCATAGGCCGCCAGCAGGATCCCGCCGGATTCGAAAACGGCGGCGGTTTCTTCGATGTCCATATCGCGCATCGTGAGCATGTTGAGGTTGGCTTCCAGATTCTGCGGGGTCAGAACCAGCGCGTATGTATCCGGCACGTCGATCAGGGCATGGATCAGGTCCAGCTGATATCCCTGCGCCAGGGCGCTCATCGGCAGGACGGGAAGCAGCGCCAGGATCAAAAGAAAAGCAAGCGTTTTTTTCATGATGATACGCCTCCGGAAATAATCAGGTGGGGGATTCGGGATCGGATGGCTGCGGCATGTCTTCGCCGTCCAGACTGAAAACGTCGGGCTCCGTGGTGAACGCATCGTCTTCCGGATCGAAACCGCCGTCGTCGAATTCCTCTTCATCCGTTCCGGCGGACGAATCGAGGTGATCCAGACGATCGATCGATTCGATATCGTCATCGTTGAGCGGCGGTGCCAGGTCTTCCGGCTGGGCGGGGGAGAGGATGCGCGCTTCCTGCACATTGAGCAGGGGAGGAATCCTCTCCGCGCGGCGGTATTTTCCGGATTTGCGCATATCCCAGGCTTTCATGTCATCCCGCCACTCATCGCGGAGCGTCGCAATGACGCGGGCCTTCAGGTCGGCGTCCTCCACCGGGAACATCAGTTCGACCCGCTTGTCCAGGTTGCGGGGCATCCAGTCCGCGCTGGCAAGATAGGTGAGATCCTCGCCTCCGTGATGGAATACGAAGATGCGCGCGTGCTCCAGAAACCGGCCGACGATGGAGCGGATATGCAGGTTTTTCCGCTTTCCTCTTTCCATGCAGCAGATCCCGCGCACGATCAGGCGCACCTCCACGCCCGCGTCCGCCGCGTCATACAGCAGGGAGATGATCCTGGGGTCGCAGAGGGAATTCATTTTGGCGCTGATGGAGGCGGGAAGGCCTTCCTTCGCGTTTTTGATCTCATACCGGATCAGGGACTGAACCTGTGTCCTGAGTGAATAAGGCGCGCAGATGAGCTTCTCCATGGGCGTTTCGCTGCCGTAAAGGGTGATCATGTTGAAGAAACTGCCGGCGTCGCGGCCGATGATTTCGTCGCAGGTAAACAATCCCATGTCGGTATAGAGCTTCGCCGTGGAATCGTTGTAATTGCCGGTGCCCAGGTGCACATAGGAGCGGAGCGCGCCTTCCTCCTGACGCAGCACCAGTGTGATTTTGGAATGGATTTTCAGCTTGGCCATTCCGTAATACACATGGCAGCCGGCCTTCTCCAGTTCCAGGCACCAGTTGATATTGTTTTCCTCGTCAAAGCGCGCCCGGACCTCGATGAGCACGGTCACCTGTTTTCCCTGGCGCGCCGCACGCGCGAGCGCGGCCACGATCGGGCTTTTGCCGCTGACCCTGTAGAGGGTCTGCTTGATGGCCATCACGTCCGGGTCGTCCGCGGCTTCGCATACGAACCGGACGACGGGATCAAAGGAATCATAAGGGTGATGCATCAGGCAGTCTCCCTGCCGGATGGCGTCGAAGATGCTGTTTTCCGGCGCGAAACGCTCTTCCATTCCGGGTGTGAAGGGAGCAAAACGCAGCGAATCGAATCCTTCGAAGGAGGATACTTCCTTCATAAAATAGGTCAGGTCCAGAGGCCCGGGCACGGAGACGGTTTCCGCGTCCGTGACGCACAGATACTTTTTGAGCCGCATCAGCAGGCGCGGATCCGCACCGCGGGACACTTCCAGCCGGACGACCTTGCCCCATTTGCGCCTCTTCAGGTTTTTGCGCATTTCGGAGATCAGCAGTTCCGCGTCGCTGTCGTTATACAGGAAATCGGCGTTCCGGGTGAGCCTGAACACGGTGAAGCACAGCGGCTGCGCGCCGAAAACCAGGTTCAGATGCATGGAAAGCACATCTTCCAGCAGCATAGCGCGCGCCCGGCCGATTCCGCTCGGGAAAAGCACCGCGCGTTTCAGCCCGGAAGGAACGCTTACGACGGCAAAACGAAGGCTGCCGCCGCGCGCCGCGGGCGGAAGCAGAACGGCAAGGTGCAGCGTCTTGGCCGCGAGAAGCGGAAACGGACGCTGTGCGTTGATGGCCCAGGGCGTGAGCAGCGGCTGAAGCTGGTTCTGGAACCAGTCGCGGATCCACTCGCGCTGTTCGTTATCCAGCATATCGGGAGAGAGAAAGTGGATGCCCTCGCGCGCGAGCAGCGGCAGGTATTTCTGCTGCAGCACCGCGTACTGCCTGTCCACCTGCTGGCGCACTTTCTGTCTCACGGCTTCCAGCTGTTCTTCGCAGCTCATGCCGGACGGATCCTTCTTTCCGCTTCCTTCTTCCAGGCTGCGGCAGAGAGAGCCGACCCTGACCATGAAAAACTCATCCAGATTGCTGGATACGATGGACAGGAATTTTCCGCGTTCCAGAAGGGGATTCTCTTCGTTGACCGCTTCCGCGAGGATGCGGTAGTTGAAGTCGAGCCATGAAAGCTCTCTGTTGGTGAATTTCTTTTTGCTCATGCTGCACACTTCCTATGTTGATATGCCATGCTACTGCTTCAGGCGCGAAGTCAGCCTGACGAGCGTTACCTTGGGCTGATTGAAAAGGCGGAAGGCCATCAGCGGGTGATATGTATCTGAGGTTCCGAGACCTGCCGAGATGACCTGCGGAATGCCAAAGACCGTCTGCAGACCGTAAAGACCGGTGTCATCCGGAAAAAAACCGGTTTTCCGAAGCGGAAACTGCTCCGGTACCCAGATGGCGCCGCCCCCCGGCAGCCGCCACTGTCCGGCGCAGTAATGCCCCGCGAGAACCAGGGAGATGCCTCCGACATATACGGAATCCGTCTGTGCGTAAAGATCATGCATTTCCCGCAGGCTGCTTTCGGAGAGCGGCACATGGGTGAGGGCGATCTGCAGATCGCTGGGGAGCATCACCTTCTGGGATGCGCGGATACGTTCCGCCCTGTCCAGCTGATACTGCGCCGCACGGAGATAAGCGTCCCGCTGTTCTCCCGGTTCTTCCGCAAGCAGCTCGTCGATGCGGCTCTGCGCGGCACGCGCGGCGGAATCCGGATCCAGCGAAAACACGCCGGCGGGTGAAAACCATACCGTGGAGGAGCCGACCGTGATGCTCTGCGGCGTGTCCAGATACACCGCTCCCGCTTCTTCCAGCCTGAGAATATAATCCGCCAGCGGACTTTCGCCGGAAGAGGCGGAAGTGACGATGGGCGGCGGGTCCTCGTCTCCGGGAATGAAAAAAACGGGAGTATCCTCGGGAAGCTGCTCCAGTACGCGGATCAGCGCGCGGGGACTGCCGCGGCCGTCCGTAAAATCCCCGGTCACGCACACGGCGTCGAAACGAAGCGCCGAAACGGCGTTCATCAGGTATTCCTGATTGGCGCCGAAGGAGAGGCCGTCCAGATCGCTGATGACGAGGATGCCGAAGTTTTCCAGGCGGCCGGGCAGATTCGGCACCGTCACATAAAGGCTGTCAGCCGTGACATGGATATTCAGCACCATGGTGTAGACGGCGAGCGAAATGAGCAGCAGCAGAAAAAGAGACAGCGTGACAAAAGGAGCGGCACGCTTCTTTCTGGGAGCGGAAAAGAGGGGATCGGCACTTCTGGAGGTTCGCATGAGCATTCCCTTTCAACGCCTCTTTTGAGGACAGTGCCGTTCTATTATATCGGTTTCGTTACGAATTTGCAATAAAAAACAAAAAATATGTAATTATTTGAGTGAAATATTAAGTTTTTGAAATAAAAGGGAATTGCATGCCGCGCGGCGAAAAATCATCCGTGACAGGCTGAAAGGAGAGAAGGACATGGCCAAAGCGAGAGGGGCTTTTGTTTGCAGCCAATGCGGATATGAAACGGGAAAATGGATGGGCAAGTGTCCTTCCTGCGGGCAGTGGAACAGCTTCAGCGAAAAGGAAGAAACCCGGGAAGTGGTGAAAAGGCCGCTGAAAAGGGAAGAGGGAATCGGAGCGGACGCGGTGAAGCTGCGTGATGTGGAAACCGGGGAGGAGATCCGTGAGAAGAGCGGAATCGCGGAACTGGACCGGGTGCTCGGAGGCGGGATCGTGGAAGGCGCGATGATTCTGGTGGGCGGCGAACCGGGCATCGGAAAATCCACGCTGCTTCTGCAGGCGGGCGCCGCGATGGCGGCAAAAGGAAAAAGAGTGCTGTATGTGAGCGGGGAGGAATCGGGAAAGCAGATCAAGCTTCGCGCCCGCAGACTCGGGGCGGACACTTCCGAAATGCTGCTGCTGACCGAGACGGCCATTGACAAAATCAGGGAAAAACTGGAGCGCTTCGAACCGGAGCTGTGCATCATCGATTCCATTCAGACGCTCTACGAACCCCAGCTTGCCGGGGCGCCCGGCTCCGTATCCCAGGTGCGCGAATGCGCTTCCATCCTGCTGCGCTACGCGAAGGAGAAGGAGTGCGGGGTGATCATTGTGGGCCATGTGACCAAGGACGGAACGCTTGCGGGCCCGCGCATGCTGGAGCATATGGTGGACGTGGTGCTGTACTTTGAAGGGGACGCCAAGCATGAATACCGGCTTCTGCGCGCCGTGAAAAACCGTTTCGGCTCGGTGAACGAGCTGGGTGTGTTCGAAATGACGGAGCGGGGCATGGTGACGGTTGAAAACGCTTCGGAAACCCTGCTCAGCCAGCGCGCGAAGGGAGCGAGCGGCAGCTGTGTGCTGTGCGCGATGGAGGGCAGCCGTCCGATCCTGGCGGATATCCAGGCCCTGGCCGCGAAATCCTACTACGCGGTTCCCCGACGCACGGTGAACGGGATGGATAATTCGAGGGTCATTCTCCTGCTGGCGGTGATGGAAAAGCGGACGGGCATGCGGCTGTACGACCGGGACGTCTATATCAATGTGGCCGGAGGCATGGAGCTGGGGGAGCCGGCGGCGGATCTGGCGGTATGCTGCGCGGTGGCTTCCTCTCTGTGCGACAGACCTCTTCCCGCGGACTGGGCGGTGATGGGCGAGGTTGGCCTCGCGGGCGAAGTGCGCGCGATCCCGCAGCTGGAAAGACGCGTCGCGGAGTGCGCCAGGCTGGGCTTTGGGCATGTGCTCTGTCCGAAGGATTCGGCGGGCCGCGTACGGGCGCCGGAAGGGATCGTGATCCATCCGGTGGATACGGTGGCGCAGGCCTTTGCCGTGCTGGATGTGCTGCGCAGGCACGAATGACGGAGACGAAGTTTTGTGCGGGACTGTGAATGTTATTTACAATGATTAAAGCAAATATGACAAAGTTGTAATGCAAAAGGAACTTGATTTTCATAAAGCTTTGCTATAATACAACCGGATCAGTCAGACATCCGTGTTTCGTCATGGATGATTTCAGAGGAGGGATTCAAGTGAAGAGACTGCTCTCACTGGTTCTTGTGTTGGTTCTTCTGGGAGGATGCACCGCGTTTGCGGCCGGCTCTCTCGGGACCAGGACGCTTTCGCTCGGTATGCAGGGAGAAGACGTTACGGAAGCCCAGCAGCGGCTGGCGTACTATAAGGATTATTCGGGAAAGCTGGACGGCATCTACGGCTCCGGCACCTACAGCGCGGTGAAAGCTTTTCAGCAGCGCAACAAACTGACGGTGACGGGCAAGATCGACAATGAAACCGCGGCGCTGCTTCTGACCGATACGGCGGTGGCTGCCGTGGTGCCCGATGACCTGGCGTACGTGCTCTGGGTAACCGATTCCGGAGAGGCCGTCAAGGAACTGCAGCGTCAGCTGCGCGAAACCTATTATTACAGCGGCAAGATCACCGGCGTTTATGACGCGGATCTCATCCGCGCGGTAAAAGCCTACCAGGCTTCCGCGGGGCTGACGGTGGACGGCAAGGCCGGCAAGAAAACGCGCACCACCCTGTACAACAGAACGGCGGCGATTTTCAACGGCGGCATTCCGCGGCGCAGCCTTTCGGCGGGGGACCGCGGCTGGGACGTGCTGGTGCTGCAGCAGAAACTGTATGACCTCAATTATCTGACGGAAGTCATGCCGGACGGCATATACGGTTCGGAAACCACCGCCGCCGTGAAAGCCTTCCAGAAAGCGTACGGGCTGAAGGAGGACGGCAAGTACGGCGCGACGGTCAAACGCTACCTGTATCCGTCCACCGTGGACGCGCAGGAAGAAGCGGCCAACGCCCAGCAGGGTACGGAGGACGATCCCTATGAAGATCCGATTCTCCGCTTCGGTTCCCATGGCTCTGCCGTGTCCAACGCGCAGATGCGGCTGAAAGCCGCCGGCTATCTGCTGGGCAAGGCGGACGGCGTGTACGGCAAGATGACCAAGGAAGCCGTTCTCGCGCTGCAGAAGGATTACAAACTGAAGCAGGACGGCGTGATCGGACGTCAGACCTGGACCATTCTCAAGACGTTCAACATCAGCAACGCGGAGCCTGAAGTGGTCGATCCGAATAAGCCTGCCGTTTCCACGCTGGAAGGCTGGATCAAGTTCGGCGATAAGGGTGCGAAGGTGACCAAGATCCAGCAGGCCCTGATCGAGCTTGGCTATCTGGCGGCCGGAGAAGACGACGGTGTGTTCGGAGCCAAGACCAGAACCGCGGTCGTCAATTTCCAGAAAGCCGAAAAGCTGCAGGCGGACGGCATTGTCGGATCCAAGACGCGGGTTGCCCTGAACGAGGCGCTCGGCGTGCAGTGGGTCACGGAATAAGCAACATAACGAACGGCCTCTCCGGCTGCCGGAGAGGCCGTTTTTTGGAGGGACCATGAATATTGTCTGTCTTGATATGGAAGGCGTGCTGACGCCCGAGATCTGGATCGCTTTTTCCCAGGCGAGCGGGATCCCCGAACTGAAGCGGACCACCCGGGACGAACCGGATTATAACAAGCTGATGAAATGGCGTCTCGGGATCCTTCGGGAGCACCGTCTCGGCCTGAATGAGATCCGGGCCGTGATCGAAAAAATCGACCCGCTGGAGGGCGCCCGTGCGTTTCTGGATGCGCTGCGCGAAGAGACGCAGGTGCTGATCCTGAGCGATACGTTTGAACAGTTTGCAAAACCGCTGATCCGGAAGCTCGGCATGCCGACGCTTTTCTGCAATACGCTGGATGTGGCGGAGAACGGTGAAATCACCGGTTACCGGATGCGCATCGCGCAGTCGAAGCTTTCAACCGTGCGCGCGCTGCAGAGCATCGGCTTTGATACGATTGCCGCCGGGGACAGCTTCAACGATCTGGCGATGATCCGCGCCTCGAAAGCGGGTTTTCTGTTCCGTTCCACGGAAGCCATCATACGGGACAATCCCGATCTGCCCGCGTTTGAGAAGTTTGACGATCTGCTCGGGGGGATCCTTGAAGCGCTCGGCAAATGAG
>CADBNX010000055.1 GCA_902796115.1 uncultured Eubacteriales bacterium | reverse complement strand
CAGTTCGCCTTCGGGGGCATGCTTGCGCCCTGCGCCGATTTTGACCTGCTGCGGCAGGCGTGGGACGCGGCGGAAAAAATGGGCGTGCGGATGAGTGTCGGTCCGATTCTGTCCAGCGACCGTTTCTATACGGTAAACAATGTCAACGCCGTGCTGGAAAAGCTGCATGTGCTCTGTGTGGAAATGGAGACCTTCGCCCTGTATCTGAACGCCGCGCAGGCGGGCAAAAAGGCACTGTCGCTGCTGACGATTTCGGATGATACGCATACCGGGGAGAGCGTTCCCCCCGTTGAGATCCAGACTACGTTCACGCAGATGATGGAAATTGCGCTGGAATTGGCGTAAGCGCTTTACGGACGGGCGTTTCCCGTGTATAATAGCATCGGCTGCAGGGACCGCGGGTCCCGGACGGGGCCCGTACCGGGAAAAGGCAAAAAGGAGAATCCTATGAATATTTCAAAAGAAAAAAAAGGCACGGATCTGACGATCGCGCTGGAAGGACGGCTGGATACTTCCACCGCGCCGCAGCTTGAGAGCGAACTTCGGGATGCGCTGAACGGCATCGAAAACCTGGTTTTTGATCTGGAAAAGCTGGTATATGTTTCTTCCGCGGGCCTGCGCGTGTTTCTCGCCACGCAGAAGACCATGGCCAGACAGGGATCAATGGTCATCCGCAATGTACAGCCCGATATCATGGAGATTTTCGAAGTGACGGGGTTTGTGGATATTCTGACCATCGAGGAATGATTTCCGCGCGTCACCCCTTACGGCACGGAATCCGGGACTTCATCACAAAGGGGGAAAAGCCGTGAATGAGTTGACCCTTGAAGCCAAAAAAGAAAATCTGGATGAGGTGCTTGCGTTTGTGGACGGCTGTCTGGAAACGCTGGACTGTCCCCCGAAAGCCCAGATGCAGATCGACATTGCGGTGGAAGAGATTTTTGTCAACATCGCAAGCTATGCGTATGCTCCGGATGTGGGACAGGCCACCATCCGCGTGGAACCGGAAGCGGGCGCCGTCGCGATCACCTTTGAGGACAGCGGCGTTCCGTATGATCCTCTGGCCAAAGCCGATCCGGATGTGACGCTCTCCGCGGAAGAGCGGCAGATCGGCGGACTGGGGATTTTTATGGTCAAAAAAAGCATGGACAGCATGGAATACGAATACCGGGACGGAAGAAACATTCTGACGATTCGCAAGAATTTACGGTTTTCCGACCGGAAGTAAAATCCGGAAGAATCAGTCATTTCGATCTTAACCGTTTCTTGAATCACGCGGGCGAGTACTTTTACCAGGTCATGTAAAAAGCATTTGACATTTGCACTCTCAGACTGATTCCGATCCGGCATATCCCGCAATGCTGCCGTGATACTGGCAGCAGAGCATGGTCAAATCATCAAACTGGGGCGCTTTGCCGACGAACGCGTCCACCCCGTGCTGCACAGCGTGCAGCACGTCTTTTGTCGTACCGTTTTCGCCCTCTTTCAGGGCTTCGATCATACGGTCCGTGCCGAAAAGCTCCTCCGCTTCGTTCGTGGCTTCCGCCACGCCGTCGGTGTAGACAAACAGTTTGTCCTCCGGTTCCATCTGAATCGTGTATTCGCGGTAGCGCACCCCGTCCATCGCGCCGATCACGACGCCGTGCCGGTCTTTGAGCAGCTCAAAACTGCCGTTTGCTTTTTTCAGGGCGGGGTATTCGTGGCCCGCGTTGGCGGCGGTCAGGATACCGGTCGAAATTTCAAGCACACCCAGCCACACGGTGATGAACATTTCCTCGGGGTTCCGGGCGCAGATCTGCCGGTTGACCGCGGTGAGCACTTTTGCCGGGCTTGTTTCGTTCATGGCCGCGTTCCGGATCAGGGCGGACGCCACCATCATGAACAGCGCGGCGGGCACGCCCTTGCCGGATACGTCGCCGATGACCAGCGCCAGGTGATCCTCGTCGATCAGGAAAAAGTCGTACAGATCGCCTCCGACTTCCTTGGCCGGCGTCATGGAAGCGTAGAGGTCAAACTCTTTCCGGTCCGGGAAAGGCGGAAATTCCTTGGGCAGGGAACTGGCCTGGATGCGGGTCGCCAGCGCAAGCTCCGCGCCGATGCGTTCGTTTTCAAGCGCCAGGCGGTGCCGCTCCCGGGATGCCTGCGCGTAATGGAACGCCAGTGCCAGAAGATACAGCGCGAGCGCCGCCGAGGGCAGCCACAGCACGTGTACGATCGCGCCGGCCAGATACAGCAGGAGCGCGGCGGCAAAACCAAACAGGATCAGGCCCGCGCAGACCGCGCCGCCGAGCCACACCTTTTTCCGGAAAAAGAAAACGGCGGCCGCGGCGGAGAGGACGAACAGCACCGGGATCTGAACGCTGTCGGATACTTCGGTTTTCATTTTGCCTTCAAGCAGGCTCTGGATCACGTTGGCCTGGTATTCCATGCCGAACATTTTCTGCCCCTTGCTGGCCGCGGTGAAATAATCGTCGCCCAGCGAGGTGGCGTACGGGCCGATCAGCACGATTCTGCCCGCCCAGGCCTGAGCGGGGATCTGCCCCGTGATCAGCCGGTAAACGGAGAAGCCGTCGTCAAAATCTCCCGGTTTGCCGGTAAAGGAGACCCAAACGTGTGCGCCGCTGTCCGCGGCGGAGAAGGAAAACGTCCGTCCGCTGCGCTCAAGGAAAAGACGCGCCGTCTGTGCGGCCATCGAAGGGACCTTTTCCCCGTCCGGTTTTTTCACATACAGCAGCGCGTGACGCAGGATGCCGTCCTTATCGGTCATGGCGTTGATGTGGCCCTGCACCGTCGCGTCCCGCAGCGCTGCGTACGGCTCCACGTAGTTTACCACGGCGCTTTCCCGGCTGACCGCGTGTCCGTTTTCCCAGGTGATGTTTTCGCCGTATTCCGCCAGCGAGGCGGTGACCACGCAGCCCAGCTTTTCCGCCGCGGCGGCCAGCCGCGCATCCGCTTCCTGCGTGCTTTCCCCTTCATAGAGCACGTCGATGGCGACGGCCGCGGGCAGGTTTTCGGGATCGGACGCCAGCTGCTCAAGCGCGTAGGCCATCACCTTCCGGTACCCCGGACCGTAGGGTCCGAGCTCCGCCAGGGTCTCCTCGTCGATCCCGATCAGGATGATATCCGAAGAGGGAACGCCGCGGCGCTGGAAAAGCGCGTCCTGTACCCATTTATCCACGCGGTTCAGCGCGCCGGAGGCAATGATCGCTGCCGCCAGCAGCGCGGCTGCAAGCGCACAAAGCAGCGTTTTTTGTTTTTTCATGCGGATCCCTGCTTTCTGAACGGCGGATTCGCCGCGCGACGTGTCCGGTACGGATACACCCGGCATGCTGTTCCGTTCACAAGTATATGCAAACCTTCATGCGGAGTCAAGAAAAAAGCGCGCCGGCTG
>CADBNX010000054.1 GCA_902796115.1 uncultured Eubacteriales bacterium | reverse complement strand
CCGCACAGCATGGCCGCGGGCAGCGCGAGCACCGGATGCCCCATCGCCGTCATGGCGGCGGAAACGCTCAGCCCGAACGCAAAAGAGCCCTCCGTGGTCAGATCCGGTACGGAGAGAACGCGAAAACTGATATATATGCCATACGCGAGGATGGCGTAGATCAGGCCCAGCTGAACCGAGCCCAGAAACAGCTTCATGGGACCCCCTCCTGATCATCCGGGGCTGCTGCGCAACCCCTCGAGCGATACGCTGAACGCGTATCGCTCGACTTTCCGGATTTTGCTGAAAATCAAAGATTTTCCGGGCGCAAAATCCGCAAGGAATGAATTTTCGCTTTCAGTGGGCAAGCGCACTTTCGCGAAAATTCTCCTCGGACCGGCAAAGCCGGTCCTGCGGATCGAATATGGAGGGGCCGGGGCCCCTCCATACCACCCCTTCAAATTGCGACTTTCTGCAAATCATGTTGCACATCGAAAAAACAGACGGTTGCTGCAGCACTTTCGTCTGCAGCACCTCCGGTCAATACTATTCGCCCAGATACTGGATCTCGCCCAGGGCCGTCAGGCTTTCGGGCAGTTCGATGCCCAGCGCCTGCATGGTTTTGACGTTCACGGATACGATGTCCGCGGGCACCACGACGGCGGGGATTTCCGCGATGGGTGTGCCGGAAAGCACCTGCACCGCGATTTCCGCGGTTTGTTCCCCGATGGCGATGTCGCTCATCGCGAGGGTCGCGAGGCAGCCGGACAGCACGGTGGTCGCGGAGCAGCAATAGGTGGGAATGCCCTCTTCGTTGCACATTTCAACCAGCACGTCCACGGCGGCCTGCACGGTGGCGTCATTGGCCACGAAAACCGCGTCGATATCCTTCTCCAGCAGCGCCTGCGCCGCGGTCTGCACTTCGGCGGACGCGGTGATGGTGGCTTCCTCATAGGCGTAGCCGTTTTCCGTGAGCCATACCTTGGCGTTCGCCATGGCGTTGAGCGCGTTGATTTCGTTGGTGCAGTAGAGCAGGCCGAAAGTTTTCACATCCGGCGTGATGGTGAGTCCCAGGCTCAGGATATCGCCGGCGGGAATCGCGTTGGAGGTGCCCGTCGCGTTTTTATCCGGCACGGCGAGATCGGCCATGACGCCTGCCGCGACCGGCGCCGCGACGGAGCAGAACACACAGGGCGTTTCGGATTCAAGCCCCACAAAGTACTGCGTGGCCGGGGTGGCGACCGTGAACACCAGGTCGTAGGTGCCGTCGTCCATGCTCTGGCAGATCGTGCCCAGGTTCGCGCTGTCCCCCTGCGCGTTCTGGTAATCGACGGTCAGGTTTTCCCCTTCCACGAAGCCTGCTTTCGCGAGGCCGGAGATGATGCCTTCCTTCATATCCAGAAAGGCGCCGTTTTCAATCAGCAGGATGATTCCGACTTTGACCTGTTTTTTTTCTTCCGCGAGGCCTGCGGCACAGGTCAGAAGAAGCGCGAGGGCCAGAAGCAGGGAGAGGGTCTTTTTCATGGTGGTTTCCTCCGTACATTATTTTGAATAGCCGCCTTTCGGCGCTATTGCAAGCGGCGGAACGCTTCCCTGAGCATCGGAAGCGTGATGGGGTAGGGGCTGCGGTCGATGTCGTGCATTTCAAGCACCCGGGGCAGCACGCGGTCCAGATCCTCCGGTTTGATGCCGATGTCGCCGATCTTTGTGGGGAGCGCGACGGATTCGTTGAACGCTTTCATGGTATCATACATCTTTTCCTGTCCGTCCACGAGCAGCAGCGCCAGCGTGCCGAAGCCGACCACCTCGCCGTGCAGGTGCTCCTTTTCCACCGGAAGATCGGGAAAGGAGGTGAGCGCGTAGTAGATCGCGTGCGCGAGACCGGTGTTGAAATCGATGATGCCTTCCTGGGTGAGCAGGATGGACGCGGCCGCGGTATTGACGATCACCGTCAGCACGGTCTGCTCCAGGGCCGGGGTCACTTCCCCGCGCCGGTGGTCTTCCATGGCCGTCCGTCCGTATTTGAGCAGGGGTTCCAGGCACATCGCGCTGATCCCGACGCCGAGGGCGTGGTAGTGCTTCAGCTCCACGCCGCGCGCGGACATGGTGGCTTCAAAATACTTGGCGTAAGTATCGCCGAGGCCGGCCCAGAGGTATTTCTCCGGGGCGGACGCGATGACCGGCAGATGAATGAACGCGTGCGCCGGCGGCTGCGGCAGGAAGAAGGGCCGGTCGAAGCTTCCGTCCGGTTTGTAGAGGATCGAGACGGCTGTGCACGCTGCGCAGGTGGAGGCGATGGTGGGAAAGGTGAAAACCTTCTTGCCCAGTCTGTGCGCCAGCGCCTTGCCGGTATCCAGCGCCTTGCCGCCGCCCACCGCGAAGATCATATCCGCCCCGCGCACCTGGGAAATGGTTTCCAGCATCTCGAGGTTCTGCTCGGACGCCTCCCCGCCGTACCAGATGGGGCCGAACAGGCTGATTTTTCCCGCGCAGGCTTCCTTCAGCGCCGGGCACAGCGCCTCGCAGGCATGTCTGCCGCCGATGATGACGGCGTGCTTTCCGTACGGAGCGCAGATTTCCGGCACTTTCTCCAACGCGTTTTCCCCGGCCGTCCAGGACGGCAGCGTGATCGAATAGCTCATGTTTCCTCCCAAATAAAAAACTGCCCTGCATAAGGACAGACATTTCTTCTGCGGTACCACCTTACCTGATTTCCCTGCGGAAATCCTCTCGCGGGAGCACCATCATGCTCCCCGCCCTTCACGCGGGCATACGGTCCGGCTACGGCATTGCTTTCACCTTTCCCTCAGCGGTCCATTTGCCGCCCCGCTTATCACCGGATTCCATCCACCCCGGCTCTCTGCAGATGCGCTGACGGTTTGATCTCCGCCTCAACGGTTTCCATATGAAATTACTGTCATTATAGGCAGCTTCCTCCCGGGCGTCAAGCGGTTTTCGGGGAAGGGACTGTTTTTTTTCTGTATGCGAAGACAGGGGGATATCACGGAT